>DASTJX010000066.1:0-5717 GCA_035716265.1 Nitrospira sp. | reverse complement strand
TGAACAAGGCGGCCGTTCCCGCCGCCGATGACCCGTTGAATGAAGGCAGCTCGTCCGCGGAAGCCGCCTTTGTGCAGCAGTCGGATCTCAGCGGGACGGTCCGCTATGTGGTTAACGGAGTGGGAAGCACGAAGCGATTCGGCGGTGACGGCGGGCCCGCGCGTGATGCACTCTTGAATTTTCCGACTGCCATCGCGGTCGATGCGGAAGGTGATGTGTATATCGCCGACACGATGAATCACCGAATTCGTCGGGTGGACTCCCGGACCGGCCTGATCACGACGATCGCTGGCGTGGGCCTTCCGCGATTCGGAGGCGATGGAGGGCCGTCTGTCGCCGCGGGACTCAACGAGCCGGCTGCGTTGGCTGTGCATGGAGCCCGGTTGTACGTCGCCGACCAGAGCAACAATCGCATCCGCATGGTGGATTTACGGACGGGGATGATTACGACGGTTGCCGGGACCGGCACCGCCACATTCAATGGAGACGGCAGGCATGCGACCGAAGCCGCGCTTGCCGGACCGAGCGGAATAACCGTTGGGACAGACGGCAGGCTCTATATTGCCGATACCTTTAATGGAAGGATTCGGGCTGTCGATCCGGTGACCGGCAAGATTGAGACAGTCGTCGGTGACGGCGGCGACTATCGGTATCAAGGCGAGATGGAAGCCCCTTCGCCCAGTCTGTCTCGGCCATCCGGGATTGCGGTTGACGGGGATGGCAACGTGCTGATGAGTGATTCCGACAACCATTTGGTTCGACGGTGGGACAGACTGGCTGGTCGGATCGATCGTGTGGCCGGCATTGGCATTGCCAGCTATGGAGGAGACGGTAAAACACCATTGGAAGCCAGTCTCAATTATCCGTTCGGCATCGTGATGGACCAGCACAATCATCTCTTCGTGGCGGATACGTTTAATCATCGGATTCGAGAAATTGTTCTGTAGCCAGGTGGTGTTTACGCATCCGGCCGATTGGATCGCTGGAAGCCCGTGATCTTGGGTAATAAAGAGGGTTGCTTCGTTGAGACGAAAGATCCCTCCTGCAGCGGTCAGGACTCGTCGTCAATGCTGAAAAAAAAGTTCTCATACGTCCTCGCGATTGTCGGCGCAACCGGAGCTGTTGGCAAAGAGACGCTCGACATTCTTGACGAACGCAAGTTTCCCATCGCCGCCCTTCGTTTGTTCGCCTCGAAGCGTTCAGCCGGAGAGGTGTTGAGTTGTCAGGGACAGGAATGGACGGTCGAAGAATTGACGCCGGAGGTGTCTTTCGCCGGCGTCGATATTGCCTTTGTTTCCGCAACTGACGCGATCAGCCGGGAATACGGCAATCGTTTAGGGGCTGCGGGGGTGGTGGTCATCGATGACAGTGCGGTGTTCCGTATGGACATGGATGTGCCGTTGGTCGTTCCGGAGGTGAACCCGCAGGCCCTCGCTGCCATGCCTCGCGGAATTGTGTCAATTCCGAACTGCACCACCACACCTCTAGTCATGGCGCTCAAGCCATTGCGAGACGCGGTTGGCCTCAAACGGGTGGTCGTCACCACCTTTCAGTCCGTCTCGGGGACCGGGGCTGCAGCGATGGATGAATTGATCACCCAAACGAAGGACTTGATGGCCTTTCGGGACGTGAAGACCGAGGTCTATCCGTATCAAATTGCCTTCAACCTTTTGCCCCATATCGGCTCCTTCAGCGAAGAGGGCGACTGCTCGGAGGAAGTAAAGATTGCCAATGAAACCAGAAAGATTCTGGATGCACCGAGCTTGCGGGTCACCGCCACGACCGTGCGGGTACCGGTGCTGCGGTGTCACTCCGAAGCCATCAATGTGGAATTGGAAAGGCCGTTAACGCCCAACGAGGCCCGTGCAGCGTTGGCGGCGATGCCGGGGGTCATCGTGTATGACGATCCAAGCCGGAAGCTCTATCCGATGCCGCTCGACGCGACGGGCAAAGATGAGGTGTACATCGGACGCATCAGAGAGGACCTCTCCGTCACGAATGGCCTGAATCTGTGGGTGGTATCCGACAACCTTCGAAAAGGCGCCGCGCTCAATGCCGTGCAGATCGCGGAATGTCTGGTGAAAGGCTGATGATCGAGTGGGGAAGCGCAGGCAAACTCTTCATTGGTGTCGGAACGGTGGTCGCCCTGTTGGGGGTTCTTTTTCTGCTCGTCGATCGGGTGCCGACCCTCAGCCATTTGCTGAGCTGGCTCGGCAGGCTTCCTGGCGATATTTCTGTTAAACGGGACAACTTCAGCCTCTATTTTCCGCTCGCGACCGGTATCGTCCTCAGCGTCATCCTCAGTCTGCTATTCTATGTACTAGCATGGATCTTCCGCCGATAAAACTCCTCGCCCGTCTCGGCCTGTGTCCAGTCATCGTCTTCTCCCTGGTGATGGCGCCCACTGCGGCACTTGCAGCCCAATCGATCCGCGTGCTGCTCTCCGCCGATGTGTACCGGTTGGACGTGCAGGCCGACGGCGCGGTATGGCTGACGGACTCAAGCCGCGACGGGCGTGCGATTCGCTCGGATGCCCGTATTACGGCATACGGCAAGGGGTTTCTCGTCAACGGCACCCGTATCGCCCACGAACGCTTGACCCTGCGGGCAGGAGACCGGGGGCTGACCTTGATGTTAGTGAAGCCGAACGACAAGCTGCCGGCGGTGTCAAAGCAGGGCAAGCCGGTGAACGGTCAACGCCTGTCCATACCGGTGAGCGGGTTGGTGCACGTGGTGCGAAAAGGCAAGGGTTTTTTGGTCATCAACCAGGTGGACCTCGAGGAATACGTCAAAGGTGTGGTCCCGGGTGAAGTCAATTCTTCCTGGCACCCGGAGATGCTGAAGGCACAGGCCGTCGCTGCGCGTACGTATGCGTTGTATCAACAGATGTTGAGCGCCGCACGGGACTATGACGTCGTGGCAACGGTTCAAGACCAAGTCTACAAAGGGAAAGATGGCGTCGATACGGCGGTGTTGCGTGCGGTAGACGAGACCCGCGGTCTCGTTCTGACCTATCAACAAGCGCCGATTTACGCCGCATTTTCCTCCACCGCCGCGGGCCTCACCGAAGATGCGGTGAACGTCTGGTCCAAGGACTATCCCTATCTCAAAGGCGTGGAATGTCCGTTCGATTTGGAATCGCCCTTCTATCAATGGAAGGCGTCGTTCCGGATGGATAAATTAGAGCAGAGTCTGCGTCAGCAAGGGTATGTGGTCGGGACGATCACATCGATCGAGCCGCTGGCCTTCAGTCGTGGCGGCCGTGTGGCGAAGCTGCGAGTCCTTCATTCGGACGGAGAGCTCATTTTGCGCGGGGAGGACCTCCGCAAAGCCGTCGGCTATTCGATCGTCCCGAGTACCCAGTTTACGATCGATTCCGTTGGCCGGGAGGTCGTGCTGTCAGGGTATGGGGCCGGCCATGCCGTCGGCATGTGTCAGTGGGGCGCGAAGGAGTTGGCCGAGCTCGGGTATCCGTTTTCCACGATTCTGTCCTACTATTACCCCGGCACGGAATTGCAGGAAATGTCCCTCACCAAGCCGCCGATCCCTCCAACCTCCTAAGACAGAGCGCGCATGAACTCCCAAGTGCAGATCGATGCAGCTATCTGAATTTGACTTCCCCTTCGATCCCTCGCTTGTCGCGACCGAACCGACGCTCCCGCGTGAACAGGCCAGGCTCCTCGTCCTGAATCCAATCAACCACGCCATCGTGCATCGCCGGATTGCCGATCTGGTCGATCTGCTGGATCCCGGGGATCTCATCGTAGTGAATGATACGCGAGTCCGACCGGCACGTGTGACGGGGAGGAAACGAGCCTCAGGACGGCCGGTCGAGATGCTTTTTGTGAAGCCAGTGGCCGATCGCGAGTGGGAAGTCCTGATGAAGGGAACTTGGCGGGCCGGGCAAGCCATCGACATCGATGGAGAATCCGACGTCACCGTTTTGTCGCGGGAGGGCGGTCGAACAGTCGTCCGGATCGACGGAGGCCGGCCCATCCCAGAGTGGTTTCGGGTACACGGCCGCATGCCATTGCCTCCCTACATCAAGAGGCCGCCAACCGATCAGGATCGGGACTGGTACCAAACCGTCTTCGCACGGGACGAGGGGGCCATCGCTGCCCCTACCGCCGGCCTCCATTTCACTCCGGCTCTCCTGAGCCGGTTGACGGCTCGACACATCGAGGTGGCGACGATCACCTTGCACGTCGGCGTGGGAACCTTCAAGCCAGTCACCGTAGACCGGGTTGAGGACCATCGCATGGAGGCGGAATGGGTGGAAGTCGGACCGGCGACCGTGCGTGCAATCGAGCGTGTGAAAGAGGGTGGACGAAAGGTCGTGGCCGTCGGTACCACAGTGGTTCGTGCCATTGAAACAGCGGCTCTGCACGGGACGCTGCAGCCGTATCGAGGAGAAACGAGCCTGTTCGTGAAGCCAGGATTTCAGTTCAGGGTGGTCGATGCGCTCTTGACGAATTTCCATCTGCCTCAGACGACTCTCCTCATGTTGGTCTCCGCGTTCGCAGGCACAGGGTTTCTGCGCCGTGCCTATGAAGAAGCCGTCCTGAGACGCTACCGATTTTACAGTTACGGAGATGCGATGTTGGTCACCGCCCGAGAAGAACGTCGTGCTAGAGCAGCTCCCGGTGGATAGCAATGGGAAGAGTCGCCTTAAGGGATTGGGCATAGGCCGTCAGCGCGCGCTGTTGCTTCTGAAACAACACGTCTTGAATGGTTCGTTCTTTTGCCGCAGCGGCTTTGGCCGGATCGGGATCCGCTTGTCTCAGCATGAGGGCTTGTGCTTCCGCGAGTTCGGACGGCGTCAGGGAGACGGCGTTGCTGACGATCACACGGGCCTTCACGCTCAGCAGTTCTCTTGCCTGCATTGACTCAAAGATTGAGGGCGTCAAATGATTGGCCGCCAGCAATCGTTGGTACCGTTCAGGATCGAATTTGCCGTTGCTCTGGAATTCCGGAATTTGCATGATCGATTCGCGTAACTCTTCATCGGCCACCGTCAACCCCATGTTGTGAGCGGCGACCAACCACACCCGGTTCTCGACCAGTTGTTCGACCACATATTGCTTGATCGTCTCGTCCTTGAACTCTCCCGGCACCTTTTCCTTGTAAAAGCGGTAGGTGTTTTCATACGCGCGCTTGAATTCATCCAATGAGACGGGGAGATCGCCTATGGTTGCAACGACGGAGCCTGATTGCTCCCCGAAGCCCCACCAGCCCATACCGACGATAAATGTCACGGCGATAAATCCAATCGTCATCGCCAGAAACCATGGATATCTTTCGTTCGCGAACCGTAAGATTTTGATCATGAACCCGGATCCCTCACGCGGAGTGAAATAGTCGCGGATTGTACCCAGCCTCACCTCCCGAAGGCAAGTTTCTCAATGCCCTTCGCCCTCGTCGTCGTCGCGTCAAAGAATGGTGATTCGTTTGTGCTAGGTCCTGGTCTTTGTTATACTTTGCCCCTAATTACGAGGAGATCCTTGGCGGAGCAGGTGGCGTTCCATCCATTGGGTGCAGGGATCTACCCCAAGGCGACGGTTCTCAATCGGTTCATCGCGAAGCTCATTGACTTCTTTCTCGCGGCAGCGGCCGCCGAAGTCATCGTGCCTGTCGGATTGCTCGCAGGGGTCGCCTATCTCTTCGTGGCCGATGGATTTGCGGGCGGTCGGAGCATCGGTAAGCGGCTGATCGGCCTT
>DASTJX010000065.1:0-3982 GCA_035716265.1 Nitrospira sp. | reverse complement strand
GGACGTCCATGCGTGGCTATTGAGCAGATGAAGGATCGGGAAAGTGACTGATAATGAAAGGAGTCCCGTAATGAGGATCAGGCAAGGCGTCATGATCGGAGGAGCGGTGCTCGTGTTGCTGGGGCTGATGTCTACGCCCCGGCTGCTGTTTGGCAGCGATCAGGCACGTGCCAAGGACATTATCCAACAAGCCTGCGTCCAATGTCATCGCCTGGAGGGTCAGGCGGATTCACGCTTCAATCTCAGGGCACCTGATCTGATTTGGGCTGGCAGCAAATACCAGCGCCCATGGCTGCTCCGCTGGCTGACCGGCAAGGAAGCACCATTGTACGCAAAAGGCTATCGTTGGGATCTCAGCGAAGGACCGGTGAAACACCCGGTGATCAGCGAGGGGGACGCGCAGGCCATTGCCGACTATTTCGAGAGGCACAACAAGGATCCCCGCGTGAAAGTCGGCGCCTTCGACCTCTCGAAGGTGAGTAAGTTTGAGGTGACCTTCGGCGGGATGGCCTACAAGGCGCATGCCTGTCTTGGCTGCCACACAGTCGAGGAGAACGGCAAGATCATCGGCGGTCCGCAGAGTGCGGCACTTCAAAATGCGGGCCAGCGGTACAACATGGACTGGCTGTATCGGTTCGGGCAAAACCCGCAGGACTTCATCATCCATACCGGAGAATTTCTCGCAGATGCGACCGACCCCCAATTGCGAGCGGTGATCGGTTTCCTTGCCGCGCAGGGCGTCAAAGACTTCAAGTATTATGAGCCCTGGACGAGTCAGGAGTTTGCGCAGGCAAGCGTCGATCGCGGCAAGGGGCTGTACAAGGAATATTGCGCTCAATGCCATGGCTTCACGGGAAAGGGCGACGGACCGGCCGCGAGTGGTCTTGAACCGAAGCCTGCAGTTCACGCCAACATTCCGTTCGAGAAACTGCCGATGGATTACCTCTACAACGTCGTGAACCACGGCGGTGCCGCGATGGGCAAGTCCCCGAACATGCCCTATTGGAATCTGACCATCAGCCAGCAGGGCATAGCCGATGTGATTGCGTACTTGAAAGCGACATTCAAAGGCGCCCCGGACATAGCGGCCGCGCCGGGGGGCGGACAGGGCGATGCCTGTATCCAGCCGCGCAAGACTGCCCAGGCGCCAGACGAGTTTCTATCAAAGACGAATCCGCTCGCCTCGGAGGCGGCGATCCAGGCAGGCAAAACACTTTTTCTTAAGACGGCGCAGCCTGTCGCTTGCGCCATGTGTCATGGCGATCAGGGGAATGGAAAAGGGTTTATGGGCGCTGCACTCACTCCCCCGCCGAGAAACTTCACGTGCGGCGCGATGATGAAGAACATTCCAGACGGCCAATTGTTCTGGATCATCAAAAATGGATCGCCCGGAACGGGCATGATGTCATTCGCGGGACTGCCGGACGATCAAGTCTGGCAGTTGATCCACTATATCCGAAGCCTGGCCAAGTGAGACCATGATGCGGCGCCGCCGGCGCCGCAGGCCGTCTCGAAGCTCCAGCCGCTGACGGTGTAGAGTCGTTCAGCATGAAACGCGTTCGTCCTCTGTATGTACCGCCTCTTCGGTCCGAGCGGCCGGAATCCGGATCTCTCATCCTTCGAGACGGCACAACAGCCACCATCCGACCTGCTGAGCCGAGTGATGCGGCGATGATGCAACAATTTGTAGACGGGTTATCGCCTGAATCGAGACGGCATCGATTCTTCTCGCAAAGTGCGCCGTCGACCGATTTCGCCACTGTTGTATGTGGTTCGTCCAAGCCGCGGTCTCAATTCACGCTGATCGTGACACGAATGTGGAAGGGGATGTTGCGCATTATCGCTACCGGGTCCTATTGGGCGAAGAACGAGACCACCATCGAGGTCGCAATGGCCGTGGATGACGGGTTCCATGGAAAGGGCTTGGGCACCCTGCTCCTTGAGCGACTCGCGTTCGTCGCCATTCGCCACGGATTTACGCATCTGTGGGCCGTCACTCATGTGGATAACCTGGGCATGCGCGAAGTGTTTCAGGAATCCGGCTTTACCGCCCATGAAACCTACGAAGGTCAGGACATGGAAGTGGAGCTGTCGCTGATTCCAACGGACATCACCGTCGCGCGGGCTGAGCTGCGGGAGCGGCTCGCCACAGCCGCCTCGCTCCGTCATTTTTTTCATCCCAAATCGGTGGCTGTCATCGGCGCTTCACGAGACCCCAAGAGCATTGGATACCGCCTGCTGGAAGCGTTGACGAACAGTCATTTTCGAGGCGCTGTGTACCCCGTCAATCCGCACGCGACAGAAATCGGGGGCATTCACGTCTACCCGTCTATACAATCCATACAGAAGCCAGTGGAGCTCGCCGTCATCGCGGTGCCTTCAGAGAAAGTGTTGTCGATTGTGGACGAGTGTGCAGCAGCAGGCATTCGTGCTCTCATCGTCATTACGTCAGGATTTGCCGAGGTCGGACCAGAGGGAAAGGCGCACCAGATGCAACTGGTGGAGAAGGTCCGCCAGTACGGCATGCGGATGGTCGGCCCGAATTGCTTCGGCATGGTGAATACCGATCCGAGCGTCCGGCTGAATGCGACGTTTACGTCGCTGTTTCCCGCTCCTGGACGCGTCGCGATGTCCTCTCAGAGCGGCGCCATCGGGATTGCGACGTTGGCCGCGACACGGCGCTTTCATCTGGGCATTTCGTCCTTTGTCAGCATCGGCAATACGGCCGACGTCTCGACCAACGATCTGTTGCAATATTGGGAAGAGGATCCCGCCACTGAGACCATCTTGTTGTACCTGGAATCCTTCGGCAATCCTCGCCGCTTTGCGCGCATTGCGCGTCGTGTGAGTGCCCGTAAGCCGATTGTCGCGGTGAAGACCGGCCGGTCAGAATCCGGACGCCGTGCCGCCGGCTCCCATACAGCGGCGCTTGCTGCAAGCGATGTGGCCGTCGACGCCTTGTTCCATCAGACGGGCGTGATTCGTGCCGAGACGCTGGACGAACTATTGGCCATTGCCGTAGGGTTCGATGCTCAATCGTTGCCGTCGGGTCGCCGTGTGGGAATCATTACGAACGCCGGAGGGCCCGCCATCCTCTGCACTGATGCTTGTGAAGGGAGCGGGCTGATGATTCCAGAGCTCTCCGCTCAGACGAAACAACGCTTGGCGGCCTTTCTTCCCTCGAGCGCCGCGCGAACCAATCCCGTTGATCTTATTGCGTCCGCGACGCCCGAGCAGTATGCCGATGCGGTGTCCACCGTGCTGGCAGCGGATGAGATTGACGCCTTGATTATCCTCTATGTCTCCGTGACCTTGGTTGACACGGCGGGGATAGCTGACGGCATCAGACGCGGCATTGAAAGAGGACGAATGGCGTTCTCCAAGCGCAAACCCGTTTTCATCTCATGGATGGCGGAAGGAGACGCTGCCCGAGTGTTTTCTGTCACGAGTGAAACGATCCCTGTCTATGGGATGCCAGAAACACCCGCCCTCGTCTTGAGCAAAATGGCGTCGTATTCCGAGTGGCAGCAACAACCTATCGGCATAGTGCCTGATTTCGACGATATGGAGATGTCTTCGGCGAGAACGATCTGCGCCGCGGCACTGTCGCAACGAGGCAGCGGCTGGCTGACGACTGAAGAAACCAGGAGCCTCTTGAGGGCGATACAGGCACCGGTTCAATCGGGTGGTCTCGCGCTCACCGCCGATGAGGCCGTAGCCTTGGCCGAAAAAGTCGGCTGGCCGGTCGCGGTGAAACTCGCCTCGCATGAGGTGATGCACAAAACCGAATATGGCGGCGTTCACTTGAACCTCTCAAGCGACAGGTCGGTTCGGGATGCATTCGAATCGATCAAAAGCGGACTGCTTCAGCGGAGCCAATTGCCGGCCATGGAAGGCGTGCTCGTGCAGCCGATGGTGTCAGAAGGCGTGGAGGTGATGGTCGGAATGACGCACGATCCGATGTTCGGGCCCTTGTTGGCGT
>DASTJX010000064.1:0-4626 GCA_035716265.1 Nitrospira sp. | reverse complement strand
AACATACTGCTCTCTTCGTTCTTGCTTAGTCATTCCTAATCCTTGGCTCTCTGTGGATTACAATTTTGCTTTCTCAAGGTGTTAGACGGGTGTCAGTGACCTGGGCGCTCACGGCGTTTTATCTCTTCTTCTCCCTTGTCTTTTTTTCCCTTTGGCCGGTGTCGAATTCAACATCTAACGGGGCTCGGACGCCTGACACGCGACTTGCACTGAGGCCTCGGGTCACCGCACTTGCCGATTTTTGCCAATTCTTCTTCCTTTGGATTCCGGTTGATTCCCCCAAGGCCGTGGCTGGGCGACTCTCGGAGCGTAATGAGAGCACCGTTGGGCTACCGCTCTGGCTGAGCGATAGCGGCTGCCGCAGGCAGTCGCGACGAATGTTCAAAGCCACAGCTTTGCGTAGCAAGTGGTGTGGCGAGTTTTCGGCGCGAAGCGGAAGCGAAGCGTAGAGCGGTCAACGGTGCTCTCGGGCTGCGAGCCAAGAGAGTCGCCCAATCATGGCCGAACTCGATCACACCGGCCACTCCTCCTCGTTCCACGCCATCTCCCAGAACATCCACTCATAGCGTGAGCTGATCACGAACGATTCCTCCATGCGCCGCTGCTCCGCCTTTCCAGCCGTCTTGGCCCACAGATCCACCTTCTTGCGCATCCATTGTTGCACCTGGGCAAATTCCGGCGAAGCATAGAGCATGAGCCAGTCGCGATACGGGTGGCGCTTCTTCGGCGGCCCGTGCCGAAGCAGATGGTGTCCCACGACGCAGTAAATCCAGGCACAGGGCAGGGCGACAACGGTGATCTCGGCGGCCGATCCTGATTGGGCGACAGCAAGCATGTGTCGGGTATAAGCATAGTTGGTTGGCGCCATCGGAACGGAGGTCATCTGTTGTGCCGTCATGTTCCACTTCGTCCCGTATCCTTCGTGCAGACTCCTCTCGACCACGATGGTTTCTTCGGCGAGCTTGGTGAACCGGAGCGCCGATTCCGCGTCGGGTGCCCGCAAGGCGCCGGCGGAGAATACTCGAGCGAGATCGCCGAGAAAGCGAGCGTCTTGCAGGATGTAGTAGCGAAACTTGCGTTCCGGCAAACTGCCATTGCCCAAGGCTACGACGAATGGGTGGCTCAGCTGGGCTTTCCAGATAGATTGGGCCAGCTGACGAAGATGGTTAGAAAACGACATGGTTCTCCTTCTTGGCCGAGCGTCCCGCACCGCCTACGCGATCAGAAGGCTTCACGCCGGTGCGTTTCGGGTCTCGTGGTTCGCAGGCGGCCAAGGCCTGGGCAGCCGGTTGATGCCGTCCAATGAGGCTACTTTGTAGCACTCTGCCAATGTGGGATAATTGAACACGGTGTCGATGAAGTAGTCGATGCGGCCACGGTAGGCCATAACGGCTTGGCCGATATGGATGAGCTCCGTTGCCCCTTCGCCGATCGCATGGACGCCGAGCAACTCCCGAGTCTGGCGATGAAACAGAAGCTTCAGCATGCCCGTTTCGTCGCCGATTAATTGGCCCCTCGCAATCTCGCGATAGCGCGCCACACCCACGGCGTAGGGAACCTCCGTGCGGGCCAACTCTTCTTCGTTCTTTCCCACCATGGAAATTTCCGGAATCGCATAGATCCCATAGGGCAAGAGGTCCGTGTCCATTCGGTCCGGAACACCAAAGGCATGGCACGACGCATGGCGGCCCTGCTGCATGGAGGTTGACGCGAGGGCAGGGAAGCCGATGACGTCACCGGCCGCATAGATATGCGGGATGGCGGTTTGGAAATGCGCGTTGACGAACAGACGGCCTCGCTCATCGGGCTTCAGTCCGACCACCTCCAGATTAAGCTCTTTGGTCGCCCCCTCTCGGCCGATCGCATACAGAAGCGTGGTGGCTTGAATCGGTTTGCTGTGCTTCAAACGCACCCCGATGTGGTGATCGGGAGATTTCGTGATTCCAAGCACTTCCTCCTCGTGATACAGCGTGACGCCGATTTCTTTCATCTGCTCTTGAAGGGCCGCGATGATCTCTCCGTCGACGAACTCGAGCAGGCGCGGCCGTTTGTCGATGAGGGTTACCGGCACACCCATGGCGGCGAGAATTGACGCGTACTCAGTGCCAATGACGCCGCCACCCACGATGACGATGGAATCTGGAATCCGTTTGAGCCTGAGCAGGCCATCCGTATCGATTACCGACTCGTCGTCAAAGGGCACCTCCGCGGGTCTGGCTGGTTCGGTGCCCACGGCAATGACGATAAAGTCCGCCGTGTGATCGACCGTGCCGGCTGTCTGCTGGATTCGCAATCGGTGCGCATCGACAAAGCTCGCCTTGCCCTGGATCATATCGACACGATTGCGGGCCATCTGATCCCTGACGATGGCGACTTCGTGAGCGATGACGTGGTTGGTGCGGAAGGCGAGGTCTTCGATCGTGATTGTCGCTTTGACACGGTAGCCGGCGCCGTACAGATTCCGTTGCCGAAAACCGGAAAGGAACAGCACGGCTTCACGCAGCGATTTACTTGGGATGGTGCCGGTATTGATGCACACGCCGCCGACGACTTCGTGGCGCTCGATCACGCCGACTTTCTTGCCGAGTTTGGCGGCTTGCACGGCGGATTTCTGGCCGGCAGGTCCGGTGCCGATGACGAGAAGGTCGTAATGAGCCATCCAGACCTCGAGTGAAGGGTGAGGCACGAACGGACTGAGCGCGAGCCGCTGGATCCGGCTTCACCGGGGGGCGACAGCCTCCGCCTCAGCTCGCGGTAATCAGCTTTCGCGCGACCTGAAAGGCTTCATCCATGTCGGGCAATTGAGCGAGTTCCGGAGTGATCTGCAAATGGCGGACGGTATTCTGTGCGTCGACGACCATGACTGCACGGGCCAGAACATGGGGATCTTTCAAGAAGAGGCCGTAGGCCTTCCCGAAGTCGCCGTTACGATAGTCCGAAAGAAATGTGACATTGGCGATCTTGGCCTCTTCTGCAAATCGCTTCTGGGCAAAGGGCGTATCAATGCTGACTGTGATCATCTCGACCATCTTGTCCAGACCCTTGTTCTTTTCGCTCAGGTAATGAGTTTGCTGCTCACACACCTTGGTGTCGAGCGACGGCACGACACTGATGATGCGGACCTTTCCCTTCCCACCGGTGTCGGCCACGTTGACCAGCGACAGGTCAGGCTGGGTGAGTTTCACGCTTCGCAGCTGGTCTCCGACTTTGATGCCGTGTCCCGAGAGGGAGAGCGGACTGCCTTTGAACAGCACGCTGTGCCCGTCGCCGGCTGTCGCACTCCCGTCAGCAACCGTGATGTTCTTATACATGAAGTCGTGTCCGCCGCTGCAGCCGGTCAGCATCAGCGCGCTGACAGAGAAAAGTAGAAGCCATCGGCGCATACCAGTCGTTGTCATGAGAAGCCTCCGTTGTCGTGATCGAGTCTCTCAGGCCGTCTATCGCAGAAATTCTATCATAGCTCGATTCACCACATCAGGGCGTTCCCATTGAGGAATATGCCCGGCCTGTGGAATTCGAGCCAGCACCGCTCCTTTGATGCTTTGCTGTAACTCTTCTCCTGCCTGGAGAGGAAAAACACGATCTTCTTCACCCCAGATGATGAGGGTCCGATGGCCGATGTCAGGGATTCGTGTGGCGAAACCGGTTTCCCACAGCGGAAGTGTGTCGCGAACCGTCATGAGGGGTCGCATGAGGCCCGGCCGCTGGCGGTTGCGGTTGGACCGCTCAATGACTGCAGGAGTGAGCAAGGACGGGTCATGCACGATCTCCTTCAACACTGATTCAATCATCACGCCGCCAAAGAGCCAATTGCCGAATGAGACCAGCCACGTCGGGGCGCTGCTGTCGAGCGCCCGTTTGATCGACGGGCTCGTGAGCTTCTCCCGCACATTCGCTGGAAGGCCATCGATCAATATCAGGTTGGACACGCGGTTTGGATATGTCAGCGCCATGCCGATGGCGAGGCCGGCGCCCATTGAGTTGCCGACCAGCGTTGCGCGCTCGATTTTGAGCGCATCCATGAAGTCAATGAAATACTCCAATGTTTGCTCGGGACGGTAGTCAATCTCAGGTTTCGCAGAGAGACCGGAACCGACAAGGTCGGGAGTGATGAGTCGGAATTTCGACGAGAGAGGAATCTGCTGATGTTCCCATTGCCACATGGATCCGCCGAATCCGTGGATCAGAATCACTGGCTGGCCCTGACCCAGGTCGAGATACGCCATCGTCTCGCCTTTGACCTGCACGGTATGGATGGGAAGACGCTCGAAAGCTTCGAAGTAAGGGGGAAGCGGAAGAGGAGAGGAACACGCCGGCATCACTAAGACCGCAGCGAGCTCAAAGGCGACACATACGTTCTTCATTCTGGCGGCAGCGAATCGCCGCGGTGCGCTATTCAAGTTGAATGACGGTTTCATCAGTCTTCACATTCTCGCCCTCACTGACGAGAATGGCGACGACTTTGCCGTCGAGCGGCGCCGGCACGCGGCTTTCCATCTTCATGGCCTCGATGATCAGGAGTGGATCGCCGGCCTCGACACGTTGATCTTTTTCCACGAGGACTTTGACGACGCGTCCGGGCATGGGAGGGGCGACGTCGCCGGGTTTGGTCGGCTTCGGGCGTTT
>DASTJX010000063.1:0-5136 GCA_035716265.1 Nitrospira sp. | reverse complement strand
CGCTATTTTCGCTTCAGGATGAGGCTGGAAGCGTACATTCCTGCAATGATAGCCCCACCGAGACATGAAAACACTAGGAAGGACCCTTTTTACTTTGATAAGTCGGCCTGTCGTTCAGTCAGCCAGAATAGGCAATGCCTGAGCGCCGCCTCATGTCCAACAGCGGTTTCCTTTGCAGGGAGCTCTTGCCCGCGCATCCTGGCGTCTCGTGTGATAGTCCGTTGATACTCTAGCCTTTTGGTTATCTTGTCCTGCTGTTGCATACTCCGGCACCCGTGACGTGAACTGTCAATGAATGCAGCACATTCAAAGACTGGTAATTACGTACCCTTCTCAAGAACGAACTGAACCTCTTGTAGACTCCGGGACTGAGGCCTCCTCGATCCACGCCCACCTTTCGAAGTACCGCCTTTGGGTCTCAACAGGAGCCGTCATAGCCGCTAGGCTTGATGCGGGCGTAAACAAAGGAGGGCATTATGACTTGCCGACGTTGTCAGGGGTGCATGGCACGGGACCACTTCCTGGATCTACAGGAAAGTGGCGGCGAATGGTGGCTGCAAGGCTGGCGCTGCATCAATTGCGGACATGTGTTCGATCCCGTGCTCGAGAAAAACCGGCAGCTTCACGCGGCGGCAATGGCTTCGATAGAGGCTCATCAGTCAGTAGAACCGATTGCGGTCCGGGGACAAGAAGATTCTCTGGACGTCGCTGCCTGAACGGCTGTCGTATCAGGTGCCTGGCCGCAGTGGTCTTTGCTGCTGACTTTCTTCTGTTTTGTTGTCTGTCTACAGGACGTGGGCTACAATTTGCCCACATTCTATGGCACGTGGTAAATCGGAGCGGGCGCGGTCGAAAACATCTGCGATCGACGACCTGACACAAAGCATCGAGCAATTACAGGCGTTCCTTCCGACCGTCGAGGACCTTGGACGGGAAGGGTTTCCTTATCTGGAAGGTGCGAAGGCCAGGACAGAACTTCAGCTTCGTGAGTTCATTAAACGCGCGTTTGGAGATAAATCCCAGGAATTCCAAGCGCATCGCCACCATAAGTTCTCGGAACCCAAGCAGACCGCTGCTCTCATCCGCAGTTTGGTCGCGTCGTTGGAGGATCGGAAGCTTGAGCTGCAAGGCCTAAAACCCACGACTCCAGAGCCACCCCAACCTCCGACCGAGCCCGCTCGCCCAACGATGACGCTGGTACCTCCTCTTACACCTCCAGAACCGGCCTCATCCGTCACCTCTTCAATGACATCATCGCCGCCAGTAACACTGCACGTGACACGAACCAACACAACAGAGCAGTCAGCGGCTATCACTGCAGCCACTATTCCCACTATGGCCCCGGTGCTGCCTGCGGAGGTGAGTGTGGCGTCACCCTCGCAACCGATACCCCCACGAGTACCCATCGAGCCCATCTCATCGTTGTTTCGAACGCAGGAGACGAAACCAGTGCCGACAGTTCCAGCATCAAGCGCCGCTTCGCCCCCTCCTTCACCTTCACCATCTGTACTGGCACCATCTGAACCGGTCAGGTATTCGACCACGCAGGAGACGAAACCAGTGCAGACAGTTCCAGCAGCAAGCGCTTCACCACCTCCTTCACCTTCACCGTCTGTATTGCCACCATCTGAACCGGTCAGGTATACGACGACCCAGGAAGTGGCACCGTCACAGCCATCAACGACCTCGACGGTGAGTTCGCCTTCCCCCGCTCAATCCGTGTCAGCATCGAATGCCTTGCCGCCCGAAGCCGACCATCTGCCGATCACAAAAAAACTCTGCCAACGCTTTCATTTAGTCGCGCGGCAGCTGCGATTGAGAGGCGAATATCGGTCGAGCGTGAGCGTCGAAGACGAATCAGATGTACAGGATCTGCTTCACGCCATTTTGCGCTTGCAGTTTGATGACATCAGCACGGACGAATGGACGCCCGAGTACACGAACGGAGCCTCTCGGACGACCTTTCTTCTGAATCACGACCGTCTGGCGGTCGTCGCGAAGAAAACACGCGCCGGACTCACGATAACGGACCTGAAAGACCAGGTGCGGGCGGACATCGAACGGTATCGGGCTCGCGGTCGATGCACCTCCCTGCTGTGTTTCATCTACGACCCGGACGGCCGCATTGGCAACCCGCGAGGGATAGAAAGCGAACTGGCCAGCACCGGTGAACAGTTTACCGTCGACATTGTCGTCGCACCAAAGTGAGGCAGGTATGAAGAGACCGAAATCCGCTACCGCAGGTGCCTATCAACGCCCTGGGCCCGCTTCCGCCACATTGACAGGTGCTTCAGGTATCCGCTACGTTGGCAAAGAGCCTGCCATTCCGGCGGTGCCTTGTACGATCCATGCACCGGTAGACGGTGGAGTGGTCATGGCCGACCGTGCGTATATTTTGATTCACGTCTTGCCGGGGCAAACCAGCCGTGTCGTGCGAGCCCTCGGGGAGATTAAGCAGATCAAAACGATCGACCCCTGCTGGGGCAAACCGGATATCATCGCGGTCGTCGAAGTACCCGACCAAGATGCGTTGACGCAACTGGTTCTGAGCCGTATCCATACGATCGACGGAGTCTCACAAACCGATACGCACCTCGTATACCGGCTAAAGGACACAAAGTCCAAGTGACTTTGCGCAGCACTCACCTCCTGCTTGCCCTGTCGTTGTTCACCGGCGTGGCCTGCGCCGGGCCGCCTATCCCCCATGACCCCGACGTCGTCGACGTCACGTTGCCTGCATCGGCCGTGGAGGTTCGGATGGCGGTCATTCAAGTGCTGACCGATGGCGGATACGAAGTGGACCGGGAGGACGACCAGAACTTGGCAACCGCATACCGGACAGAAATGAGTGGACCCTGGGATGGGTTACTGCGCTGGCGCTTCGGCACAGGTCGAAGTCGTGTGGATGCTCTGGTCACACCCGCTGATGAGCAAACGACCAGGCTCAGACTACAGGTGCAGTATGACGGGAAGGACGGAATTTTTACCCGGTGGGAGGATTCACCGACGCCCCTGCCTCAGAGTGCGGAGAACCAGCTCCGGCTGATCAAGAACGTCCTGCACATTCTCTAATTGCTACCCGGTCTCTTTCTCAATCCCCTCGACTTCATCCCCGATATCCAATCCGAAACGTTCCGCCATACGATACAGGGTCCGACGATCGATGCCCAAGATCTTGGCCGCCTTGACCTTATTCCCTTTGGTTTCCTTGAGCACGCGCACCAAATGCCGCTTCTCGACTTCCTCGAGTGTGAGACACACGGGCTCGGCGGCTTCCGGGGACTCGGGCTTCGCGTCAGCACGAATCGGAGCCTGTCGAACTGCAGCAGGCAAATCATCCGGCGTCAAAAGCGGCCCGTGACTGAGCGAGACGGCGCGTTCGATCGCATTCTCCAACTCACGAACGTTGCCCGGCCACCGATGTCGTTTCAAGAGGTCCATGGTGTCGGGATGAAAACCCCGCACGGCAGTCGTCGTGCCGGCGGCGCACTTCTGCAGAAAATGATGGGCGAGCATGGGAATGTCTTCCTGCCGCTCAGTTAAGGACGGCAAGGTGATCCGGACGACGTTCAAGCGATAAAACAAGTCGTCTCGAAATTTGCCTTCTTTGACGAACTGTTCCAAGTCCCGATTGGTCGCTGCAATGATCCGCACGTCCACTTTAATGGAATGCGTCCCGCCCACCCGGCGGACCTCATGATCCTGCATGACGCGCAACAGTTTCACTTGCAGGGCCTGTCCGAGCTCGCCGATCTCGTCGAGAAACAGCGTGCCGCCGTTGGCCGATTCGAACAGGCCGGTCTTTATCCCGACCGCCCCTGTGAACGCTCCCTTCTCGTACCCAAACATTTCAGATTCCAACAGCGCGTCCGGCAAAGCTCCGCAGTTCACCGGGACAAAAGGCTGGTCGCGTCTCGGACTGTTCCCGTGGATGGCGCGTGCAATGAGCTCTTTCCCTGTCCCGCTCTCTCCTTGCAACAACACGGTACTCTTGCTCTCGGACACACGAGCGACCAGCTTGTAGACTTCCAGCATCGCCGGGCTGCTCCCCACCAGCGGCGACCATTCGTCCTTGCTTTTGAGCTCTTCACGGAATTTTGTATTCTCCCGTAACAAACGGCAGTGGTCGAGGCTGCGTTGAACGACGAGCTTGATCTCTTCCTTCTTAAAGGGCTTGGCCAGGTAATCGTACGCCCCTTGTTTGATCGCCTCAATCGCACCCTCCAGCGATCCGAAGGCGGTCAAGACTACGATCGCGGTGTCCTGGCTCATGCGCTTGAATTCCCGCAGAACCGTCAATCCATCCACGGCGCCCATGCGGATATCCGTAAGAACCAAATCCACCCCGCCTTCGCGTCCCCTGGCAATCGCCGCTTCGCCGCTGCCGAAGGCTTCGACCTCGTATCCCTCTTTCTTCAGCGCCTCGGCTAATAGCTCCCGAGCCACCGCATCATCATCGACGACTAAGACTTTCGCTGTCCGCATGACCTCCCCTACGCCAGCCCTTCCGGCACGAAGACTTTGCCGGGCAGGCTGATCGTCACCGTTGTTCCTCGTCCCTGTTCGCTCATCAAGGACAGTGTCCCGCCATGAGCCTGGACGCTTTCCCGGCTCAAGAATAGACCCAAGCCCGTCCCTTTGCCAACCTCCTTGGTCGTAAAGAACGGTTGAAAAGCCCGCTGAACGTCGCATTGCGGCATGCCAACACCCGTATCGCGAACGGCAACCGTGACGACCATCGACGACATGTCCGGGGCGACCCGCTGGCCGGCCTCCAGTTCTTCGGCAGTCGCGGCACGCGCGCCCGCATGTACGGTGACCGTCCCCGGCTGTCCAGTTGCAGCCAGCGCGTTGGTCAGCAAGTTAACAAGGACCTGGTGCAGTCTTTCCGCATCGGCCCAGACCGATGGGATGCCGATCGCCATTTCGGTCGTCAACGTGACGCCTTTCGCGTGAAAAGCCGGCTCCATCAACACCGTCGCAGGCGTGATGACATCGTCAACCGACATCCATTTCGGGTCCGGTTTCCGTTGCCTGGTAGACGAGAGGAGGTCCTGGATGATGCGCACCACGCGATTGAGCTGTTCATCAATGACCGTGATCCGCTTTTTCATGTCCGGCGTGATGCTGGGTTCC
>DASTJX010000062.1:0-7669 GCA_035716265.1 Nitrospira sp. | reverse complement strand
TGGCATTCCCCACCTCTCTCTATAGATGAATGGCTGCGATCCACCGTTCGTGCACTGCATGGTCGAAGGGTTGGTCAAAAAACAGGAGATTTATAGCCGGTCGCTGCGTTTCTCGCAAGGGGAGAAGGCCGAAAGTGAGCTGTGATCGGGGAAATCGTCCTCCGAGCGCACATGAGGCATGCGAACGGATACCGCTATTTCACTTTGGAAAAATCCGCAGGAATGCGGACTTCTTTGCCGTCCTGCAGATTGATCACAAACACAGAGGCGGCGTTAGGGTCGAAGCTTTCATAGGCGAACACCGCAGTGAAGCGGGATCGGTAGGGGGGACCGCTTCCTTCATTTTTCCGGCCCCGTTCCGCTTTCCCGACGTCGATGGGTTTCACTTTCTTGCTGCCCTGCTGCAATTCGATGAGTGCGCCCTCGGCGAAGTACTCGTCGTCCCCGCACAACTGCACTTCCATTTCCATGTTGGGCATGTCGACGACTTTCCTTATGAATTCGTCGGGCATGCGGATGTCAGTTTTCCGTTTCTTGGACTCGGAGGCTTCCTGCCTGCCGAAAGCCTCCAGCCGGTAGCGCTTTGTTCTGAGAATCGCACTCGCCCCACATGCGTCCTTTTCGGGATCGGCTCCCACGCGTGTGGCCATGGAAGCGTGCTGAAGAACCTTTCTCACTTCCTCAGGGCTATTGGCTTTTTCCATCGGCGTGCGGCCGGCTTCGAGGGCCTTTTGCGCCTCATCTGAGGACAGCTTCACGTCGATGGCCAATGCCGGAGTAAAACCCACCCACAGGAGCACAGCCAGCAGACCCCGCGCCCCGTTGCCCTGAGCCGCCATGAGAGCCTCCATAATAAAGCGAATGAAGGCGGCATTCTACGAAAAGCCTCTCCCCTTTGCAATCAGCCGGCGAACCTTGCCCAGTTGGAGTAGGGTTTCCTGTCATACAACAGGTCGACGTCCACGGGAACTGTCATGCCGCCCTCCTGCAACATCCGGACGACGAGACGGAGAGGAAAGCCGACGACGGTTGTAAAGTCACCCTCGAGCGATTCGATCAAGTCCACGCCAGGACCCTGAATCGAGTAGGCCCCCGCCTTTCCAAGGCTATCGCCTGTCGCGAGGTAGCGTTCATGTGCTTCGGCATCAAACGGCTTCATTCGAATGCAGGCGTTCGAGATGTCAGTGGTCTCAAGGTGTCGGTAGCGGCAGGCCATCGTAACGGCCGTCTTGACGCGATGCTCACGCCCCGCTAGGTGCCGCAGGATTCTGCGCGCCTCGATAAGATCTCCGGGCTTTCCCAGCACCTTTCCATCCAATTCGATCAGTGTATCGCTGGCCAAGACCAGGGCTTCGGGGTCATGTTGTGCCACCGAATCGGCCTTGCGCTGCGCGAAGGACCGGACGAGTTCGTCGGCGGACCGGTCCGGCACAAGGACTTCTTCATAGATGGGATCGCGGATTTCAAATGGAATGCCGAGAAGCGCGAGCAGGTCACGGCGACGCGGCGAGGTCGAGGCCAACACTAACCGCCGCATCGGGATGCCAAAGGAGCTGTGCTGTCCAAAAGACCGGATGACGTCTCTTCGTGATCGGTTGCATGAACGGAAGTATGATAGTCGTCGAGAACGGCTTCGAGCTCCGCGACGGAGGAGACGACAAACATTCTGGCGCGCAACGCCGCGGCGCGCGGAAATCCCTTGCAATACCAGCCGAGATGCTTTCGCATCCGCCTGAATTGCCGGCTGCCCCACTGTGTTTCAAATACTCTTGCATGCTGCAGCAGCACGCGGAATCGTGCTGCGAGATCTGGTGTCCACGGGGGCATCGCCAACGATCGTTCCGTCTGGGCACAGTGTCGAGCCTGTTCCTTGTCTCGAAAGAACCACGGAGCCCCTAAGGCCGCCCGTCCGATGAGCACGCCATCCACCCCTGTTTCGCAGACACGACGCACGGCATCGCTCAAGCTCTGGACATCCCCGTTCCCGAACAATAAGGTCCCGCTGCCACGCACTACCTGAGCGGCGCGGGCGATTGCCGACCAATCGGCCTCCCCCCGATACATTTGCTGAAGTGTCCTTCCATGCAATGAAATGACCGCGGGAAACTCCGAGAGCAGATGTTCGATCCAGCGCTCGACGATCACTTCATCATACCCAAGCCGGGTTTTTACCGAGAGAGGAATGGGTCTACGAGCGCGAGAGGCCACTGAGTCATGGTGCGCGTTCAACCGGGTGATCAGGTCGCTTCTGACCGGTTTGAGGCCGGCTCCCTCGAGCGTCTGCCCGCCGGTCCAATCCGTGATTCCTTGTCTCGCAGCGCGTATGATCGCATGCGCGAGATCGGGCGTCCGGATCAAACCTGCTCCGGACCCTGAGGAGGCCACGTTTCGAGAGGGACACCCCATGTTGATGTCCAAACCGTCGAAACCCAACTCGCAGACCACATGCGCCGCTTGATAGAACAATTGCGGGTCTTTGCCGTACAACTGCGCCACAATCGGACGCTCGCTCTCGTCATAGTGAAGGCTATCAAGCAGAAATTCTGGTCCGCGGCACACGTCATGGACATGCGTGAATTCGGTAAAGATGACATCCGGTTTACCCTGACACGCGACCGTACGCCGAAAGGCGGAATCCGTCACGCCGTCCATAGGTGAGAGTCCGATGATCGGCCTGGGCAATGTGTTCCAGAACGTCATCGCCGCGACTCCGCGAGGGTTTCCAGATCAGCGTGAGTGTTCGCATCTGTATAGGCCGAGCGCAAGGCATCCGCTTCCTTCCTCGTCACGGGAAGCACGAAAGGAGCCCGTTCCGAGACGAATTCAATCACGCGATCGATCTTGAGCAAGAAGAAGTCGTACGGTTGATCGACCGGACGAGACCTGTGAAACCACCACGTCACAAACTGGTTTAAGGAAATGCCGGTTTCCTTGAGGCGACGGCAAGTCTCGGGAAACATGTCGGTGATGTCTCCTCCCCAGTGGAGGATCTCATGCGGTAAATAGTCATCGATGTAGCGCCTAAGACCTGCCATATCTGCGGCGACCACCTGCCAGTTCGGACCGGACGGCGGGTGCCGGCCAGAGACTATCTGTGCATATTCCTCATACTCGGCGAGCAGTTGTTTACGGTCGTTGTCCGAAGCCGCAGGCGCATTCACACCTTCGTCCGTCGAGTGAACCCTTTCCGGAGCCGGCAGGCGGCGTGACACACAGCGTTCGATTGCAGGACTAAACCGTCTGTGGGCATCCACAAATTCATTCACGATCAGCTCAATCGGCTTGGTGTCGACCTCAAGCGCGATCCCACGGAGATTGCGCAGTCGAGGATGAGCAAGAACCTGCTCAAGCACCGTCCAGGACAGGTCAGGGATCGGTGCAACATGGGCATCGATCCACTCCGGATATTCTTGCTCCGAACGCCGATGAGAAACCGCCGCCTCATGCGGCGCCAAGCCTGCGACATGGATCTCGAGCACCCGCTCAAGAGGAAATTGGGCTAAGAACTGCTCGACGAAATCCTCGAGCGCCATGTGTCGATGGGCTGCGGAATACCGATACACCGTCCAGAGATGTCCAATATCCAGGACGAGCCCGCAAGGCGTCAAATCGGTCACGAGTCGAAAGTAGGATGGAACCGCCAGAGTGCCGGCCATAAAGTACGTGAGGGGCGGCATCTCCAACAGGAACAGAGGCCCAAATTGCTTGCCTGACCACCGCCGTTCATCCATTTTCGCTTGCACGATTTCGATACTCTCTGCAACGACTTTTGCGCTCTCGGCCGTATAAAGAGGAGGAAGGTACGTGCCGAAGGAGTAGCCGGCCATTTGCTTCGTCGCGCATTCATGATTGAGCCAGGGACTCTTGAGTATCTGCAGTTGCGAGATGACGTCGTCGAGTTCGCCATGCATATGGGGCGCGCTTGCAAAGTCCGGTTGTGTGATCCACAGCCCTTCACCATGATACGCAAACGACGTTCCGCTTAACCGGCGAGTCACTGTTTCCAGTGCCCTCGTCGCCGCTCGAAAAATTTCCAGGTATGCCGGTCGGATAGGCGCACGGTCGAAGCGGCTCATGAGTTCGAAAAGATTGGGAGAGTAGACGTCGACGGACAGTCCAAAGCCCTGCTCCTGGACCTCCTCGGCGCGACGCTGAAACATCTGATTTACAGAGCCTTCACGATCCATGGCCGCCACTTGTACTGAGACAATAATTGGCCTAGTCTAGTCTTGGAACCCTTTGTTTGACAAGGGAAGTACCGATGAGGGTCAGGAAGCCCTGTCTGCTATACTTGGCTTACGCCGCAGGGGGCCGGCCTCTCACGAATCGTTAAGAAGGCACGAATCGGAGAGGGTCTATCGATGCTCGGTCCGAATGAACCGTCCCCGCTGGTCCATCATCCGACACCAATTGTGGTAGCCCATATGATGACCCCGGGAGTCGTACAGGTGCCTGGAGACGTCTCTGTCAGCGAGGCGGCACTGTTGCTCGAACGCGAGCATGCCCCTTGTCTGCTCGTCAAAGAAACCGACACCGTCTTTGGATTGATGACTCCCCACGACATCGTGAAAAAGGTCGTGGCGCAGGGACTGGAACCCCACGACATTGAAGTGCGCAGCATCATGACCCGTCCGGTCCAATTCATCGAATATGATGAACTGCTCGAAGAAGCGTCTACCATGATGGTGGCCACAGGCGCGTCAGTGTTGATCGTGACGAAGGAAAACCAGCCCGTCGGCGTGCTCAGCGCACAAGACCTGATGTTGACGCCGCCTCGGCGTCCCATCAACATTCCCACTGTCGTCACCGTCGTCGATGAGGCGACGCCTCAACGACAGGCGCATAATGCGAACATCGTGCAACTGAGCCACGTGAGCGCCAGGCTCGAATCGGCTTCCAGCTTGCATCCGAAGACGCGTGTCGTTTTGGCCTTTTCCCTTCCGGGACAGCACACGCCCTTGACCATTCACGGAAAAGTCTTGTCGTCTGAGACGCTTCCAACGACGGCGGCACAGGAGTCCTCAGAACAAACCGTCGCCGTTGAAATTCAATTCGCTGACCTCTCGACCACAGACCTGACTCGCCTTAAGGCGTGGACCCTGCAAGCGATCCCTTCCCCTCTCGACCGCCCCTGATGCATTCGACGCAACTTCTTTGACCAAATGACCGTCAACTGATAAGATTTTTCTCTCACCACCATGCACCGATTGGACGCCATTTCATGAAGACTACACCGAGCCGTTCTCGCACGATCCTGTCGAACGACGAGATCTTGAGACACATCCGTTCGCTGCTTGAATGTCCGGAGGACGACCTTTCGGCCGGATTGCTCAAAGAACTCATGGCCGGAATCATCAAGCTTCACGACGCTCATCTCGAGCCGCTCGATCTTAAAATTGTCAACCGTGCCATTAAAGAGCTCCGTCACGCGTTCCGCGTCTTTCGAGACTATCATCACCGGAAGAAAGTCAGTATTTTCGGATCAGCCAGAACAACCGCAGACGACCCGAATTACCGGCTCGCCTTCGACTTTTGTCACAGCGTTGTCCAAGCAGGCTTCATGGTCATCACCGGGGGGGCCGACGGCATCATGCGGGCGGCACAGGAAGGTGCCGGGCGCGAGAACAGCTTCGGCGTCAACATCATGCTCCCGTTTGAACAAGGTCCCAACAACACCATTGCTGATGACCCGAAGTTAGTGACCTTCAAGTACTTTTTCACCAGAAAATTAATCTTTCAGAAAGAGGCTAACGCCATTGCACTCTTCCCCGGGGGCTTCGGCACACATGACGAAGGGTTTGAAATTCTGACGCTCGCCCAGACAGGCAAAAGTGAGCCCCAGCCGATCATCTGCCTTCAGGCGGCGGGCTGCGATTACTGGGACGACTGGTACGGCTTCATCAAGCGGCAGATGCTGGATCGTCGCTTGATCAGCCCGGAAGACCTCGGCCTCTTCAAAATCACCTCCTCGGTTCAAGAAGCCATCGATGAAATTCGGACGTTCTATACGCGATTCCACTCGATCCGATATGTAGGCCGCCAACTCGCCATGCGTCTTGCGCGTCCGCTGTCCGCGGAACAGGTGGCCGTCATCCATGAGCAGTTTGCCGATCTGTTGCTTGAAGGCACATTCGAGTTGCGCGGCGCGCTGCCAGAGGAACTCGATGAGCCGGACCTGAAAGATTTCCCGCGTCTGGTCTTCGCCTCCAACCGCCGCAGCGCCGCACGCCTGCGACAGTTGATCGACCACGTGAACCGCCTCTAACCGACCTCACATTCCAAGACGGCGCATCGGTGCTGGCGCTGCCAGCCCATGGGAACCGCTCTTCCTGCCGGTCCCTGTACAAACTTTTTCGGAAATGAGCCTTTAGTCTCTCAGAATCCCGTGATATGCTCGAACTCCATGGGCCAGTCCGCCTCGCGACAACAGTTTCCGCTTGCGCCTACCGTCGTCTTGTACCACGCGGAATGTGCGGATGGTTTTGGTGCCGCCTGGGCCCTGTGGCGGCGCTTTGCAGACGCGCGATTCATTCCAGTCAAGCACGGATCGCCACCGCCGGAAGGACTCAAGGGACAACGGGTCGTCATCGTGGATTTTAGTTACAGCCGGGAGACGCTTGAAACGATGGCGGGAGACACGGATCGGTTGCTCATCCTGGATCATCATATTACCGCGGAAAGAGCGTTGGCTGGTCTACCGTATGCCTATTTCGATATGAAGAAATCCGGGGCTGTCCTGGCATGGGAGTGGGCGCACGACCATCCCGTTCCCTGGCTTCTGGACTATATCCAGGACAAAGATTTGTGGAATTGGGCACTGCCAATGAGCCGCGAGATCAACGCAGCCGTGGCATCGCATCCGTTTGACTTCCAACTCTGGAGCAGTTTCAAACAGAAGGACTTGGAGCAGGAAGGCCGTGCCATTTTACGGTACGAACACGAGCTGGTGAACAAGCTTTCCGGACAAGCGGTGCTCGTCGAGTTCCAGGGTGAAGCCGTCCCTTCTGTGCAAAGTGCCATTTTGACCAGCCAGATCGGCGAGCGGCTCTCCGCCGAGGCGCCGTTTTGCATCATTTGGCATGATCGTGACGGACGGCGGTATTACAGCATGCGGTCTCGTGAAGATGGAACCGATGTCGGAGCTATCGCGGCGTCATTCGGCGGCGGCGGCCATACCCATGCGGCGGGCTTCTCCATTCCGCTGGGTCCGGATGGCTCGCTTCCGGACAATCCGGCGCTCCCACGGTCCATCGTCGACCGCCGTCGCAATTCCGCCTAGGCGGATCCATGATCCCGCTTCAGGACGACAACCCCTCCGAACGCCCTTCAGTGGTCACGATCGGCTTCATCATCATCTGCGTCTTAGTCTTTTTCTATCAGGCGAGCCTGCCTCCGCAACCGGGTGAAATTTTCGTCTTTCAGTACGGCGCGATCCCCGCATTGTTGTTCGGCCGAGCGGATCTCCCTCCCGCTATAGCCGTCGGCATCCCCGCTTATGCCACCGTGATCACGAGCATGTTCTTGCATGGTGGATGGATGCATCTGATCGGGAACATGCTGTACCTGTGGATCTTTGGTGATAATGTCGAGGACGTCATGGGACACGTCCGGTTTGTGGTGTTTTACCTCACGTGCGGTATCCTGGCAGCGTTGAGTCACGCCATCACGG
>DASTJX010000061.1:0-4788 GCA_035716265.1 Nitrospira sp. | reverse complement strand
TGCGGAGCGGCTTCCCCTTTCCGACGATCTCATCCTGGCCGGTGAGATCGTCAAACGACTGAGGACGCATGCGCTCAGCCAAAGGCGCGTTGCCAGTGCCGTCGTGCTTTGGAGCGTCAAAGAGATCGGCCGTCGGTTCGTGTGGGCGTGTCATGCGGTCCTCAACAACCAAAATGTTATATGCCCCTTCCGGTTAAGAGCAAATTCATCTCCCGGAGTCTTGACCCGGTCTGGAAGGCGGTGCTACGACACGCCAAGGAGTTCAATGAAGACTCGGGTGCAGGGTGTGACGCTCGCCTATGACGATCAGGGAATGGGCCTCCCGATCGTCTTTCTCCATGCCTTCCCACTGAACCGCAGCATGTGGTCCGAGCAGGTTGCCGCCCTCAGCCGGCGGTTTCGGGCAATCGCGATCGACCTACGGGGACACGGAGAATCAGACGCCCCGTTCTGGCGGTACAGTCTCGAACAATACGCCATGGATGTGAAGGAATTGCTAGCCGGGTTGAGTATCCGGAAAGCCCTGTTCGTGGGACTCTCCATGGGCGGATATCTCGCATTCACCCTCTACCGGCTGTATCCCGATCTTATGCTAGGAGTCGTCCTGGCGGACACTCGCGCAGAGGCCGACAAACCGGAACAGATTCAATGGCGCTACGAACTCGCTCAACGGACGGCAGCGATCGGCCCTGCGGCAGTCATTGAAGCCATGCTACCAAAGCTGCTGGCTCCGAAGACCTACGAGCGGAACCCTGATCTCGTGGCTCGCGTCCGGTCGATGCAGGCTGCTACGCCAGTGCCCGGAATTCTCGGAGACCTCATCGCCATAGCGGAAAGACCTGACTCCACCGATCTCTTGTCGTCCATCAGGGTTCCAACGCTGGTCATCGTCGGCCAGGAAGACGCCTTGACTACGCCCGCGGATGCGGAACGGATCGCCACAGGCATCCCTGGCGCCCAGCTCGTCGTGATTCCGAACGCTGGCCACCTCAGTAATCTGGAGCAGCCGGAGCACTTCACTTCGGCGGTCGAAGCGTTTGCGGCAGCCCTGCAAACCGCAAACCCTTAGGCTTCGCCGACGGCGTTTCTTCTAATCAGTTTCAAGAATTCGTTTCTGGTCTGTTCCTGCGTCCGAAACGCCCCCAGCATGGAGCTGGTGACCGCGAGGGTATTTTGTTTTTCAACCCCTCGCATCATCATGCACAGGTGACGTGCTTCCATGACAACGCCGACGCCGTGGGCATTCAATTTTCGCTTGAGCGTCTCGGCGATCTGCGTGGTGAGCCGCTCCTGTACTTGAAGCCGCCGAGCAAAGGCGTCGACGACACGGGGAATCTTGCTGAGCCCCACGACTTTTTTGTTCGGCAAATAGCCGACGTGACATTTTCCGAAGAAGGGAAGCATGTGGTGCTCGCACATGCTGAAAAAATCGATATCTTTGACGATGACCATCTCATCGTACTCGATGGGAAACAAGGCGCCATTGAGCAATCGTTCAATGTCCTCGTGATAACCCCTCGTCATGAAGAGCAGCGCCTTCGCCACGCGTTCCGGCGTCTTCAGGAGCCCATTGCGGCTCGGCGACTCGCCCAACGCACGCAAGAGTTGGCTGACCAGACCCGTCATCGTCGCAATGTCTTGAGGTGCGGTAACGGAGGGGAGATCTTCAAGATGCGTGATCGAAGCGCGGCGGCGTGGCATAGGCTCTCTTCTGCTCCGGTTAATGCACAGCGGCAGGGGCCGCATACTCGAAATAATTGTCCCGTGTTTCAATGACACCGACCTTTTCGAGCGAGCCTGCGGGTACCTTGTCGACAAGGAGGTCCCAAATCAATTTCACCAAATTCTCGCCGGTGGTGGTCGTGCTGATAAACGCAGGATCTTGATTCAAGTCGTGATGATCAAAGCGCGAGACGATCGTCTTCTCAACAATTCGATCGAGGTGCTCGAGCTCAAAGGCCTCTTGTCCCATCCCGCTTTTAAACGTGACCAAGACGACGTAGTTATGGCCGTGACCGTTCGGATTGTTGCACTTTCCAAACGCAGCCAAGTTCTGTGGAGGAGTCAAAAAATCCGTGTGCAGTCTATGGGCGGCGCAGAAGCGATAGCGTCTCGTGACGCTGACGTGTGGCATCTGGTTGGTCCTCAATGGGGTCGCCGGCCCAGCTCGACCTGAAAAGCAAAAAAGCCAGGGCTACTGGTCGAGCAACCCTGGCTTCTGTCATTTCGTCCCCGGCTGGCCGAGGTCACGCCGCTTATGCGCTGAATGAGCTACCACAGCCGCAGGTGGTCTTGGCTTGTGGATTCTTGATTGAGAATCCCGACCCCTGCACGCTGTCGACATAGTCGACCTCGGCTCCCTGGAGGAGCGGTGCGCTCTGAGAATCCATAATCACTTTGACGTCACCTTTCTCTATCACCGTATCGTCCTCGGCCATTTTAGATTCGAATGCCATGCCGTACTGATAGCCGTGACAGCCGCCGCCGCGGACGTAAATCCGCAATCCCACAACGTCTTTCTCTTCTTTCATCAATTCCTGAATCTTCTGTTCGGCAACCGAGGTAATCGTGACCATCGTGCTCCTCCTTCTCGTCAGGCAGACCGCCTGATGGGCTTAGTGTAACATCTCTTTACCGAATATCAACACCCTGGGCCTCCGATTGCGTTCTCGGCGCTGCCCACTTGGTTTCTGGAACCTTCACCACCACGTCACCGAGGACCTTCGCCTGGCACCCAAGCCGATGCCAAGGCTCGCTAAGTGCTTCGCGATCCAAGAGATCCTGTTCTTCAAAGTCAATTTCAGACAGATGATCACTCCCGCTTTGTACCTCCACCCGACACGTCGTACAGGAGGCATTGCCCCCACAATCATGATTGAGGGGAAACCCGAGCTCTTTGGCCGCATCCAGCAGCGTCGTGTTGACAGGAACTGTCCCGCTTTTTCCGTGTGGATGCAGAAATGTGACCAGCGGCATCCACCCTCCTTCAGTGGGTAAGAGCCTCAGCCTGAACCGAGGGATACGGACAGCGCTGCGAGCGAATATGCTCCTCAAATTCGTGTCGAAACAACTTCACGCTGCTCTGCACCAGCACCGAGGCTCCCGTGACCAGCGTACAGTAGCCGGTCCCTTTGACGAAGCCGCAGAGCTGCAACAGACTGTCCAGATCTTTCTGTGTGCCCTCGCCTGCTTCGATTTTGGTCATCAGGGAGGCCAGGTTAATTGTGCCCATCCGGCACGGCGGACACTGCCCGCAACTTTCGCCCTTAAAGAAGTTAGAAAACTTCAATGTCTGCCTGACCATGCAGGTCGCATCGTCGACGACAATCACGCCGGCCGAACCTAATCCCGTCCCGGCCTTCTTTAACGAGTCAAAATCCATCGGCAGATCGAGTTGATCGGCCGTAAGCATAGAAAACGACGGCCCGCCCGGGAATACCGCCTTGATCTTGCGTCCACCCGGGACGCCCCCGCCGCACTGCTCGATCAATTCACGCACCGTAACGCCCATGGGCATTTCGTAGACGCCGGGACGGTTCACGGCGCCGCTCAACGAAAACATCATCGTGCCGGGACACTTCTCCGTCCCCACCTGGGTAAACCACGCGGCGCCCTTAAGGAGAATACGGGGGATATTGCACAAGGTCTCCACGTTGTTAACCAGCGTCGGCTTGCCGTACAACCCGTAATCGGTAGGATAAAACGGGGGTTTTTGCCTCGGCATGGCAGGGCGCCCTTGCATCGACTCCAACATGGCCGTTTCTTCCCCGGCCACGTAGCTTCCGTGCCCCTCGAATACCTGTAGGTCGATGTCGATGCCGCTGCCGAGTATATTTTTGCCGACTAAGCCCCGTTCCTTTGCCTGAGCCAATGCCTTTTTCAGATTGTCCCGCTCTTCGTGATATTCGTGATTGACGTAAATGAATGACGCCTTGGCCTGTGCCGTCCGAGAGGCAATGAGACAGCCCTCGATCAATTGATGGGGAATGGTTTTCAGCAAATACCTGTCCTTAAAAGTTCCGGGCTCGTGCTCACCGGCATTGCAGACAAAATATCGTTCTTTGACCCGATGGTTGAGAACCTTATCCCATTTAACTCCCGTCGGAAAACCGGCACCGCCCCGCCCACGCAGCCCCGAAGTTTTGAGTTCTTGAACCACTTGTTCCGGCGCCAGTCCCTTGACGCACTTTTTCCAGGCCTCGTAGCCTCCGACTTTGACATAGGCGTCAATGTCCCAGGGAGGTCCATCGGTCTTCTCAATGAGGCGTGCTTCCGTCAAAGTCATCAATTTCCTTCTGGCCCCAGAGCCAAGAACAGTGAATGGGTACTATACGGCCCGCCTTGCCGCTCCGTCAAGGAGATGTGGCCAGAATAGGCCTCAATCTCAACAGGTTAGGACGAGAGCCCTACTCAGCAGTGGGTATAATGGCCGAAATGAGTGCCCTTGACTGATCGGAGAGGAAAACCGGCTGGTGTTTGGGAAGAGGGCGCGCCTCAGTAAAACGATTGCAAAGCAATCGGTGGGTCGGTGGGTGAAAAAGACCGCCCGGGGTCCGGGCGGGTGAGACTGGGCAGGGACGCGTCCCGGCGCGTCCAGGGTGGGACGGCTGAGACTGGGCAGGGACGCGTCTCGGCGCGCCAGGGTTTGGCGGGTGAGAAGGACGCCGGCTACGCCAGCCGGAGCAGACGGCTTATTTGAAGTGGCTCCCCGCACCCATGAAAAAGAGCATGGGAATCGAAAGCAGGAAATTCACCCGAGACGCCAATAAGGCAGTCCGGCCCCATTGC
>DASTJX010000060.1:0-13111 GCA_035716265.1 Nitrospira sp. | reverse complement strand
CCTTCGGCGAAGTTGTGAGCGGCATGGACGTGGCCGATACGGTCGTGAACATGAAGCGTGATGGCCGCGATAACCCACTCGAGCGCGTCGAGATGACGATCAGCATCAGTGAATGACGTGTGAGTGTCGATCGATGAGCCGCGAGTCCGGAAGGGAACGCACGTGGCGGCGCCTGGTACGGCTTGTGGTACTGTCGGCCTTCCTTCCGCTTCCGGCGCTACTTCTCTTCGCCGGTTGCGCGATTCCCCACGTACCCTACCGAACCATCTATGAGGATCCCGTCAATTACGTCCGGTTGGAAGAAGATGATGCGGTACTCCCCGAATGGCCTCCGGGGCACCATGCGCATCCAAAAACTTTCACGGCCGAGCGGATGAGGGTGCTGCTCAAAGGGATGACCGTTCAAGAGCATCGCATCTGGCTTCAAAAATGGCTGCAAGGCGATGCGCCTTTGGTGCCGGCGTTCAAAGACGAAGAGACGGAGCTTCTGGCATCCGAGTTGACCGAAGCCTTTGCGGCCGCCAACTACAACGAGCGGGTGACGTTTTACCTGAGCCAGCCTCAAACCTCCGTCAAACGCGTGATCACCTCGGGAGGCATGTACGTGCGTGGCGACGAGCTGCATGTGATCCTCGGCAATTGGCAAATCGTGTATGGGATTCCGACCTATGGCATGATTTACGACCGTCGATACCCGATGCGTCCCACGGCGGCCAAGGGTTTCGACCTGTTTTTTCAGCCGTCGGACGCAGTGGTGTCGCAGCGTAGTAGCGTCTGGGACACACTCTTCGCCAACACCAAGGACGAGCTTGTCATCGACATGATCAGGTGGCAGGCCTCGGTCACTGCGAGCGCCGAATCCGGCACTCGCTAACTGCTTACGACCGCAGCGGGACGATGAGATAGGGCGGACCGCTTTTCTCAGGCAGTATCCTTTTACCGTATGATTGGATCAACCTGAAGCTGTGTGTTTCCACCGGCCGCATAGACCAACGTCGCTTCAGCAATCTTGTAATCGTACTGGGCTTCCGCCAGTTTCGTTTGAGCTGCGGTTAGGCCGACTTCGGACTGAGTAACCTCGATGACAGACCCGAGGCCGAGTTTATACCGCTGCTTGGCCAGGCTTAGTGCCTCCTGAGCCGTCTTGACAAGCTCCTCTGCCAGCTTGATTTGCTGTGTGAACGTGATCGTGTCCAGATAGGCGTTTGTCACCTGTTGGGTTAGAGCCTGTTCGATGTTAGCCGTTTGCGCAAACGCGGCCGCTTCCTGTGCCGCAGCCTCTTTCACCTGGTTCTCGATCAGGCCTCCGGTGAAGAGGGGCATGGATACCAACCCACCCGCTGCCCACCATCCACCTGTAGTCACATTGCGGCTGGTATCAAAGGTGTCGAAGTAGCCGCCGCTGGCGATAGCGGAAACGGTCGGCAGATACTGACTCTTCATCGCGCGCTTTCTGGCTTCCGCTGCAGCCGTGGCTTCCTTCGCTCTCTTGACTTCGGGGTGCGCGAGGCTATCGGCGATCAGCTCGTTGAGCCCTCGTTGCGCCTTCACTTCTATCACGACGTCTTCCAGCGTGTAGTCCTCGGGACCTTCGATGCCCATGGCGCGATTCAAGTCAGCAAAGCTTGCTTTGAGGTCGTTTCGGCTCCGAACGAGCAGTGATTCGGCATTGACCAGCTCCACACGTACGAGGTCCAGATCGAGTTTGGACTTGAGCTGCTGACGGTAGAGCGTATCAATTTGATTGACTATTGTCCCCCGCTCGCGCACCGTTTCCTCTGCGATCCGCACGAGCCGATGCCGCTTCAGACTGTTCAGATACGTTCGTTGAACGTTGACAATGACGAGCGCCCGCCTGGCATTGACATCCTGTTCCTGTGCCCGCACGCCGGACTGAGAGGATTCGACGAGATGATTGGTGTAGCCAAAGTCATAAATGCGCTGGCTCGCAAGCAAGCCAGCCGTGTATGAGCTGAGATTGGGCTGCAGCATCGCGCCGGCCGGGGTCACGAACCGGGGATTGATGCGGCCGGCGCCGGCCGCTCCGTCGGCATTGGCATAGACCTGCGGATAGTAGAGCGACTTGACCTGGTCCACACGCGCGGAAGAAGCTTCAAGACTCGCATTGCCCTCCTGAACGATGGGGTGACTCTGCAGAGCGGTCTCAATCGCGTGTTGCAATCCCAGGAAACTTCCGTGTGGCGGTGGCTCCGAGCGCGCCGAAGGCTGCGCTCCCGTGTAAGTGGGCACGAGGATCACGATGAAACCCAAAAGAAGCGGCACTCGCATGATGGCAGACATAATCATTTCCTCCCCTGAAAATGGATGCGACTCTACGGTTTCGTCGAGGGCACGGTCTTCGCCGGTGGAGACGGTTGGATGCCGGCGGAACGTCGCTCGAATTTTTGTTGTGACGGTGTGGCTTCAGGCAATTGGAATGGAGACGGCTGTACCGGGCTTCCATCCAACAGCTGACGTTTCCCGACCATGACGACATCCTCTTCTCCTTTGAGCCCCTCAGTAATCTCGATCCACCGTCCATCCGTGATTCCCGTGAGGACCGGTACGGCTTTCGCTTTACCATCCTCCACAATGAAGACGGATTTGCCTTTGGTGGTGCTGTTGATTGCTTGAGGCGGCACGACCAGCGCGTTCGGAACTTCCCGAAGCCCGATCACCACCTCGGCGAAGGTCCCCGGCCTCAGCAAATGGTCAGGATTGGGGAGATCGATTTCGACCAGCAGGCTGCGCGTCGAGGGATCGAGAGCCAGGGTCGATCGGGTAATCGTTCCATTGAACGAACGACCAGGAAGTTCCGAAACGGTGACGGTAGCCTTCGTTTTTCCCGGTGTCACCCAGGGCGAGTCATCCTGCGGCACGTTGGCATAGACCCGAACCGTATCGAGGTCCATGATTGTGAACAGGGGAATCGCGGTCGTCGCCGAAGATGTGGCAATTTGTATCAAGGCGCCGGGATCGGCAAACCGGGCGGTGATCGTCCCGTCATAGGGCGAGCGCACCTTGGTGTAGTCACGAAAGACTGCACGCTGTTGCATGAGGTTTCTGGCGCCTTCATACGCAGCTTCGGCCACATCCACGTCCTGCTTAGCAATGACATCCGGCGATGTGGTCCATACGTTCTTCAGTCGATTGAACGTGATCTTCTTGATTTTGTAGTCGGCCGCTGCCTGCAGATACTGCTCTTCGATTTCAGGAGCATCGATGATCGCGACGACTTCGCCCTTTTTGACCCGGTCCCCTTTATCGGGTCCGATCCATTTCAAGTAGCCGGAGACCTTCGCGTACAGTGTCGTCTGATAGAGTGGGGCAATGTTGCCCGGCAGCGTAATCGTATAGACCAAGTCTTTTCTCGTCGGCGTGACGACTTGCACCTCCAGAGGCTGCCTGAGGTGCGGCAATCCGGTCCCATGGTCGGAGGCAGCATCGGGTTGGGACTCCGCCTTGTTCGTTGTGCGGGGCTCTTCCGGATTGCACCCTCCACTTAGCAGCAGGGAAACGAAGATCAGGATGATCGGCCGGTTCGGCATGGCCTAGATCTCCTCCGACGGAGCGGCCGGAGGGGGTGAGGCCTCCGTTTGGACGCGCCGCGACAATACGAGCGCATGCATGACCGGCACGACCAGTAGCGTCATGAGAGTCGAGACCGCGAGGCCGCCGACCACGGCGCGGGCCAAGGGCACCATGGTTTCGTTGCCTTCGCCGAATCCCAACGCGAGCGGGAGGAGGCCCAGTATCGTGGCCAGGGCGGTCATCACGATCGGCCGGATGCGCCGCCGTCCGGCTTCCAGGACAGCCCGCTCGGCCGTGGCGCCTGCGCGGACCATGCGATTAGCGAAATCCACGAGCAGAATACTGTTCGAAACTACGATGCCCATCATCATGAGTGTGCCGATCATCGATTCGACATTGACCGACGTATCGGTCACATGCAGCATGATGATTGTGCCGATCCAGCCCAATGGAACCGCGACGAGGATGATGAGCGGATCGACCATTGAGCGAAACAGACCAACCATCACAAGGTAGATCAAGAGGACCGCAAGGGGCAGGGCGAGCGAAAAGTTGGTAAAGGCGGCGCGCATATTGGCCACTTCCCCCTTCAACTCGATGGTCACGTCCTTCGGAAGCTCGATCGTCTGCAGGACGGCCTCGATGTCTGAGGCGACACGCCCGAGGTCATTGCCGACCGGCGTCACCAACACGTCGAGCAAACGCGACAAATCATAGTGGTCCACACTGTCAGGACCGGTTTTGATCTCCAGCGAGGCCACGTCTCGGAGGAGCACCGGTGGCCCCCGACGTTCGTCGCCGGCAAAAAAACCAGCGGACAAGTCGAGATTGCGCCCGGCGAAAGGCGTGTTTTGAAGAGCGATCGTCGAGCCGCTGGATCCGGCCGTCGTGAGTGCTGAAGTCGGATTGAGGGGTGTCCGCGCACCGATAACGGGAATATTGAGGAGATCTTCGGTCTTGGTCAGTGATTGCTCCGGATACTGCGCCAGGAGATAGTAGCCGTTGGCCGTCTTGGGATCGAGCCAGTAGTTAGGACTCAGGGCCAAGTTTGAACTGATGCCGGTGATCACATCTATGATGACCTTGTCTTGCGTCAGTCCGTAATAGGCGGCTTTTGTCCGATCCACGTTGACGTGAAGTTCCGGATAGCTTTTGCCTTGCTTGATGCGCACGTCCGTCGTATTGGCGACCTGGGCGACCCGCTGACGGATACGCTCTGCAACCGGACGAATGAGATTCAAAGACGGCCCCTTGACCTGAATGTCGATTGGGGCGCGCAGGCCGAAGTTCAACACGTCGCTGATGATGCCGCCTGTTTGAAAGGTGATTTCCACCCCGGGAAGTGACTTGCGGGATTTTTCTCGCAGGGCGTCAATGTACGCGTCGGTTCTGCCTGTATGCCCGGTGACGAGATTGACGAGCACGAAGGCTGTGTGATTGCCGGTATTGGGCGCAAAACGCGCCGCATCCCCGAAATAGAGGCCGGCATTGGACACAACTTCTTCAAGCTCTCCCTTGGGAATCGTCTCTTGCACGAGTCGTTCAATGTCGGCGACGATGGCGGTGGTCTTCTCAATTCGAGAGCCCTCAGGAGCGGTCACGAGCATCGTAAAGTTTCCTGCGTCGACCTTCGGGAAAAACTCCGTATGGAGGCGGGGTAACAGCGTCAGGCTAATGACAAGCAGAACTGTCAGTGCCACGATCAGCACGAGCCACTTCAGACGGAGGCCCGCCCGTAGTACCGGCTCATATGCGGCCAAGACGAAGCGGAACCAGCCGTGGGAGGCCGAGGCGTCGTCCTCCGACTCGTTGCCATGCCCTCGAAAATACAGTCGGGCCAGGACGACTGGCGTCACCGTCATCGACACGGCGTAATCGGCCAGCATGGCAAAGGCCACCGTCATAGCCAGCGGCACGAACAGATACTTGACGATCCCCGCAAAGAAGATGATCGGCAGATAGACGATCAGAATACACAGCGTGGCGACAAAAATAGGAAGCGTCAGCTCGGTCGCGCTGTCCTCGGCGGCTGATCGACCGTCCTTCCCCATTTCAAGGTGACGATGGAGGTTCTCCTGGACCACGATGTTGTTATCGAGGAGGGTACCGATGACGAGGGCGAGACCTCCGAGCGTCATGATGTTGACAGTCTGGCCGGTGAGAAAGAGGGCGACGAGCGCGGCCGTCAGCGAGAGGGGAATGGCGAGCCCAACAACCAATGCCGCTTTAATGCTGCGCAAGAATAGAAAAATCATCAGGCCGGCGAGCCCGGCACCCAACAGACCTTCTTTTTGAAGATTCGCGATGGCTTGCCGGATGTACAACGATTGGTCGTAAATGAATTTCACGGAGGTGCCGGCGGGAATTTCCGTCAGCTTGTGCAGCTTCGCTCGAACGCCGTCCGTCACTTCAAGGGTGTTCGCACCTTCCTGTCTCGTGATCGGCAGATACGTCGCTTCGCGGCCGTTGACCCGGACAATGGAGGTTTGGATAGCAGCGCTGTCCGCCGCGGTTCCGATGTCACGAATGAGGATCGGCGTACCGTTCACGACTTTGATCGGAATGTCGTTAATCTTCTCGACCAACCCGACGAGGCTGTTCGAATACACGTAGTAATCCAGGTCCCCGATCTTGATGTTTCCTGCAGGAATGATTGCGCTTTGTGCGTTAATGGCTTTGACGACATCGGATGGCGAGACGCCGCGAGCCAGCATTCGTTGCTGATCCATAAATACCGTAATCTGCCTGACTTTGCCGCCCAACGGAGGACCAAAGGAAATGCCGGGAATGCTGGCGATCTGGTTGCGCACCGTAAAATAGGCCAGGTCGCGAATGTCTTTTGCGCCGAGACTCTCGCTGCTGATGGAAAGAAAGCCGACCGGTAAGCTGGCGACGCCGAACTTGTAAACGGAAGGCGGGTACACTCCAGGCGGCAGCAGCCGAATGATGCTGTAAGCCAGGCTGGTCAATTCTGATTGCGCCGCATCGATCGAATATTCCGGCTGAAAAAAGACTTTGATATAACTCATGCCCGCGAGCGACTGTGACTCAATATGCTCGACGTAACTCGCTTCGACGAACCGTTGCTCCATCCGGAGCGTGATGGCCCCTTCCATCTCGCCGGGACTCATGCCGCGGTAGAAGGTCGTGACAAGGATGGTGGGTATCTTGATTTCCGGAAAAATGTCGATGCGCATCTTTTGATAAGAGACGGCCCCCAGCACGAGGGCAATCATGCATACGGCGAATACGGCATAAGGGTTTTTCAATGCGGCTCGCGTCAGCATGGGGTTTCCACAAAATAGGGTGTTCGGTTCCTGGTCAGCCAGTACCGGAAGATATCTCCCACGCACTGCACCAGATCTTCGAAAGTCGCCGGTTTCACCACATAGCCATTGACGGCATTCGCATAAGCAGCCGAAAGATCGCTCACCTGGTCGGAAGTCGTAAACGCGACAACCGGAATGGCTGCGAACCGTCCCTCTGAACGAAGACGCTTGAGGAACACGTCGCCCCGTTCATGTCGGAGGTGCCAATCGAGCAGAACTAATGAGGGCAGCTCGGGCCGATGCTTGAGAAAATGCAGCGCCGCCTCGGCATCCTGCTCCGAATACAGGACGACATCGAAGTCGGTGCGCATGAGCGCCTCCCGGAAGAGCTCGCGTTCGCCGGGGCTGTCGTCGATCAATAAGACGGAGGTAGGGCGGTGCATCAGAAGTCAGTTCAGCAGAGACCGTGCCTGGCGGGGAAGAAAGCAGAATCGATGACTTGTCTAAAAAGATCAATGACTTAACTGCAGGCCGGACTGGGAGGGCTAGAGAAGGGCTCTGGAAATCTTCCATAGGACCCTGGAAGCTTTCCATATCGGAGGCAAGGCGAACCCTTCCGTGTATGAGTTCAGTGGACTGCTGTACCACTCGCAGCACGAAGGCGCGAACGATCATTCTGACGAGCCCGCCGCCTAGCTACTGTTGCGCTGATGGGGCGGCAGTTGCCACGCCGACTGGAGGAAGCTGCGCGACCGGCGCTTTCTGAGCTTGATTGTAGAGAGCCAGAGCTTCGGGCATCTTTTCGGTGAGTCGTTTGATTCTGGTCTCGTGTCCCGGGTGGGTCGAGAGGAATTCTTGTGGTTGTTTCCCGTCAGAGGACTGCTGCATTCTTTGCCACACCCGCACCGCCTCCTGAGGGTCGTAGCCGGCGTCCGCCGCCAGCAGCAAGCCGATATAGTCCGCTTCCGACTCATGGGCCCGGCTGAAGGGCAAGAGCACTCCCACCTGAGTACCGACGCCCAAGGCGGCCATGGCAGCCTGACTCGTGACCGGACTGAATCCTTGAGTTCCCATGGCGATAGAGGCGCCCACCAGGCCGATTTGGGCGAGGACGCCCTGGCTCATCCGTTCTGATCCATGACGGGCGAGTGCGTGAACGACTTCGTGGCCCATGATCGCGGCCAGTCCAGACTCGTTATCTGCGACGGGAAAGATCCCCGTATACACCGCGATTTTACCTCCCGGCAGCGCAAACGCATTCTTGGTGCCGTCGTCTTTGATGACGGCGACCTCCCATTTGAAGTCTTTTGCCGATTCAGCATATTTGGATTTTTTCGCTGCCTCGATAATGCGTGACGCGACTCTCTGAACCGGCGTGACTTCCGAGGGATTGTCCGAAATCTTGACCTTGGGGCCGCTCAGAACGTCCTGATACGCTTGCGCCCCTAGATTGGCCTCATAAGATTGTGGAACCATGAGAAGCTGCCAGCGCTTGGTATAGGGATTGGTCGCGCAGCCGGTCGTCTGCAATGTAAAGACGGCAAGGAGGATCACCGCATAATATAGCCGATGGGTCATGTCAGCCCTCCTGGGGTACAACAAACATTCTAAGGGGCGAAGAGGAGGGCAGTGATTAGGACATTCCCTAGGGGAGGTAGCATCGCGGCCCGGTTTCAGCTGCTTGTTCCTGCTACACAGCCGTGACCGATTGCCCCCTGCGCCGGCAGGAATCCCATCAGTCCCATGAGCGATCAGGAAGATGTTGGGCTCGGCTGCACGACGCGGAAGCGCACTTCGTCCGCTTGTGTATAGGCAGATGTGCGTTCACCGGCAAAGAGCCCACATCGGTAGAGACCTGGCGTCCACCCGTGCTCAGGAGGAGCGAGTGTAAAGTACCCTGACTGATCGCTCATGGCCATAAGCACATGATCCTGGGCAATCATAGGAGAATGTTCCGTCGCCTCGGTCGTTTCAAGGAAGCATTGGGTGGCAAGCGGCACGGCATCATAGGAATCTGAGACAAGACGAAACACCAGATAAATGTCTTGCTGGGTCGTCAGAAACGTATCGCCCGGGTTCAGGGGGATGAAATCATGCTGGCCCGTGGGAAGATCGTCACGCATCACTTTGCTTGCAGGAATCACAAAGCGAAACCAGCTGAAATCCGCGTCGCGGCCAACCAGCACGCCGCCGGTATCCAAGGCCCGCTCAGGTTTGAGCCGCTCCAACGCGGCATCGAGTTCTTCCTTGGTCGGAGCTGGGGCTTCTCCGGCGCGTGGCGCCGAAGCCGCTTCGGACGCCGGTCCATTATCGAGGTCGGCCAGTTCGGCAGGGATGTGCGGCTTCACCCGCTCGAGCCATCGGACGAGCTTCTTCTTGTCCAGTACACGTGTGGCGGGAGGAAGCGCAACGTCTTTGTTTTGGATCTCGAACTGCACGGCTTGATCATACAGGGTGCGGAAGTGCATGAACGCCTCCTCCCACCGTTCAAGTTCCACCAAGCATTGACCCATCCGAAAGACGATGTCGTTGTACTGGTCTTCCGTCGGATCGAGGTCCGATACCTTGCCGAACACCTTGAGCGCTTCGTCACATTTTCCCAGTTGCATGAGGGTCAAGCCGAATTGGTGAGCGGCGGACGGGTCGCGTGGATTCAGTTCCAATAGTTTCCGGTACATCGGCTCGGCTTCGTGATAACGGCCGGCCACAAACATTCTCCAAGCGTCCGCGCGCATGAGCGCCCATTCCTTCAATTGGTCGGCTGTGATGTCCTTCGAAGTAAACACCGGATCAAATCGACGCCCTCGGTCTTGCGAGTGTCCATGGAACACTGTGATCAAGGTATTAGCCGGCAACTCCAAGGGTGAACCGGGCGGGATATGGTCGAGCACGTACTGGACGTCTTTGACGGCGCCCTCATAGTCCAACAGGTCAAACCGTGCGCGGGCCATCGCGAGCCGCCACCCATGCATGTCCGGCGCGAGTTCGACCGCTTTCGTGTACGACTGAAGCGAGGCCTCGAGGTGATCGAGCTTTCGGAGTTCCCGAGCGAGACGCAGGTGGATCAATGGATTGCGGGTATCGACGGCGGCAATGCGACGTAATTCCTCAATGGACTGTTCCCCTTGTCCTGACCGAACGAGCAGACTCCACTTGGCCCATCGAACGTCCAGGGCACTCGGTTGCATGCCGAGCACCGTCTCATAGGCTTGGAGCGCTTCCGTGGAGGCGCGTGACGTCGCCAGGATGTCGCCGCGCAATTTGTGCAATGTGAGCGCATCCGGGTGCGCTTCGATGCCCTGATCCAGCGTTTCCAACGCAGGCGTGATTGCGCCGCTTTCCCATTCCGTTTTGGCGCGTTCGATGATGTGCGGATCCGAGGGGCCTTGAAGCTCCCCAGCGGTGACTGCCGGTGGAACAATCATCAACCCGCCCAACAGGGAAACCCAGATGGGAAGCATGGGGCCGAACAGCGGGGGGCGAGGGTACGAACCAGGCATGCAGATTCTCAGGTTGCACTACTAATAACGCCTGGCTTCATTATATCGCAGGCTTTCTTGCTCGCCTACTGTGTGCCGGCGTCGTCGTCGTCAGAGCTCCTTGGACCAGAACACGAAAAACCCGTGACGGCCCGGCAAGGGTGGGCCACCACTGTGGTCGCTGTAAATGCCGAAGTTGTAACTGTAATTGATTTCCACTTGTGATCGCCAGGGCGCCCCCGTCACGACACCGCCGCTTAGGGCCGGCATGGCGTCCATCTTATAGCGGATAGATCCGTCCGGTTGGAACCGTGGTTGTTCGACGAGGCCCCAGGAACCTCGAATGTAGGGGAACACGAAGAATATCGGCTCATAGCGGTACTCGAGATGCGCGACGCCGTATCGCCGTGGAAACAGTTCGTTGAAGGCGACACTCGGCAAGATGGGCAGGGCGAGCGCTTCCCATTCATATCCTGTAGGTCGTCCAGGCAAGCGAAAGGTGGAAAACCGATCCAAATTTTGTCCTATTCCGGCGTAGACGGAGGCGACCAGCCTGTGCCGCTCGCTATTGACAAAGGGCACGCCCGTGGCGGCAAGGGCAAAGACGCTGCCCATGCGGTAGTGCCGTTCGTTGGAAAGACCGAACAGGCCACCACCCCACGTACTCCAGTTGGACCGGTGTCCATAGATGAAATCGCCGCCGAAGGCATAGCCCCGATGCGGGAGTTCCATTAAATTGCGCTCGAGCGCATCTCGGCGGACTCGTGCATGGATCCGACCTTCGTATGTATCTTCCGGGACAATGAAGTTTGGAGATGTCTTGCTCGTTCCCTTGAACCATCGAAATCCCGGTTCGTACGTCAAGGACAGTTCCAACGCGTTATCCTGGTGACCTGGATCGAGTAGCCTTCGATAGGCCAGTCCGAATCCTCCGAACACATAACTCCATTCCACTTCCACATCACGAATGATTTGACCCTCCACGTACTCGGATCGGCCCAGCGGAATAATCATCGTATTAAACGTGAACCGGAATTCCCAACCGCTCGATGATTGAGATCCCACGTTCATGGTCAAATCGTTCACAGGACCGGAAAACGTCCCTCGAAACCGTTGCCTCATATCGTCTGAATTGCGCCAGACATATAAGGCTCCGAATGGCAGGACTTGATAAAAGCTCGGACCGTCAGGGAGGTATTGAATACCGAAACTGGCTGCCGTGACACTCTTGCGATCGCGAGGCGCCACTTGGACCGGTTCACCGAGCACTTCGGTGTCGAAGGCTTCTCCGGCCAGCGGTGTCGGTTTCTCTTCCTCGGCCCACGTGAGAACGGTTGGGAAGAGCATGCAGGCGAGGCATGCTGTGCCCAGCAGCACAGGCCTCAGCCTTGTGCTTGTTATGGCCGACAGAAACAGCTGTCCTAAGGCCCGGTCCATATTTTCAGCATGACGACTTTGCGACAAGGAGACACTAGGGAGGGCCCTAGTCAGTAATGGCGTTAAAGCTGCAAATAGATCCAGGATTTCGGCAAGTTCCAAAGAGCCGGGGTACAATACACAATCCGTGGGTCGCCTAGGGCTTTGAGCAAGAGAACGCGGGCGTCATGTTCGACGTCATATTATACCAACCCGAAATTCCGCCCAACACCGGAAACATTATTCGGCTCTGCGCGAATACCGGTGTCGGGTTACATCTGGTGAAACCGCTCGGATTTTCTTTGGACGACCGACAGATGCGACGCGCGGGGTTGGACTACCGTGAATATGTGCGCATCAATGTCTATGATGACTGGGCGTCCTGCGCTGAGCATTTCAGAGGGAAACGGATCTTCGCGGTCTCGACCAAGGGATCACAACGCTATGACACCAATCAGTATGTAGCAGACGATGTCTTCCTGTTCGGTCCTGAGACTAGGGGATTGCCGGCCGACTTGTTCATGCAATTTCCTGCCGAACGGCGGATCCGGCTGCCGATGCTAGCGGACAGTCGTAGTCTCAACCTCTCCAACGCCGCAGCGGTGGTCATCTACGAGGCCTGGCGCCAGGTGGATTTTTCGGACAAGCTCACTCGTGGCCAGCGGTGAAATGAAAGCGGTATGCCTGCATGACGACAAAGAGGATGGGTGCCAAGTCAGGCGCTCTTGTTTTAGAGACCGAGAGTACGGGCGTCCGTCACCTGGTACTGTCCTCTGGTCATCACAGGATAGACGGAAAAAATCGGAGTATGGGCGGGGACCATGGCTGTGGTCACGTCCGGAAGCAACTGAAGATGCATGTTCACGAAGTTGAAGCTCAGCCCCTCCTGCCATTTCTGACTGCCGGCGCCCGCATAAGCAGCAGTTTTTTCTGATGCATAGGTTCGAGTCAGTAGTCCGGCAGCACCTTCTAAGCCATACTCATGCAGATCCGGTGCGCCCTGCACGAGCAAGCTGATCAAACCGGCGTCGAACCAGATCTTGATGTTGCAGCCGACTTGCACGTAGGGACCGAGCGAGTTGGTCCCCTCAAGGAATGCCCGTGGCAATGCGATCTCAAACGGGACATCGTTTGCTACCGGTCGATCAACCTGGCCTAGGTTGGTTTCTCTCAATGGCGCCGCAGAGACGAACAGCAAATGCGGATCCGTCATGTCGATGTCAAGGACCTGATCGTCATAGTAGCTGCAGAGCCGTCCCATGTCATAGCGCAGCGGGAATGAATATCCGATTTTGGCGTACCAAATGCGCAACGCGGCGTCCAAAGGATCTTCGGGTGATCGGCTGATCTTAAGGTCGAACGGCAACATGACATGCCAGGCGCCCGTTCGAGCCGCAACGAACGGCGCACAGGCAC
>DASTJX010000059.1:0-6040 GCA_035716265.1 Nitrospira sp. | reverse complement strand
ACGGTCGTACCGAACAATCCGCGCCGCGTTGAGAGCGTCATTAAGAAGGCCGTGTTGATCGCCCGCGAAGTCGGGTCCACCTATATTCAAGCCTACACGTCCTGCAACATCGAATATGCGATCCCTACAGACAAGGTCATGGAAGATGCGAAGACGGTCGAAAACGATCGCTACGCCTTCTCCGAGTATGTCAGCGATGAAGCGAAGCAATATTTGGCCGAGCGGTACGGCTACAAGGAGTTTCTCCCCAAAGCCGCTGCTCCAGCCGCAATTCCCGGCAAGGCCTGAGCCGACAAGGAGGCTGAATTATGGCGAAGCGATTCAATATTCGGATGGCAGGCGTCGGGGGCCAGGGCGTCGTCACAGGCTCGCACATTCTGAGTACAGCGGTGATCAACGCGGGGGGCGAAAGCACGATCGTCCCGTTTTATGGGTCCGAAAAGCGGATGGCGCCGGTCGAAAGCTACGTCCGCGTCTCGGACGAAGCGATTTACGAAATCGGAGAAATCACGTTCCCGCACATCATTATCATCTTCCATCCCCAAGTCATTACCCACGGCAAATCGTATACTATGCCGTTCTACTTCGGGTTGAAAGAGGATGGCATCGCGCTGATCAACAATGACGGACCGATGAAACTGCACAAAGATCAAGCCCGCGAGTTGGAAGAGCGCCGTGCCAAACTCTACTATTTTCCGGCAACGAAGCTGTCGTTGGAAGTGGCAGGGATGGACTTGGCGACCAACATGGCGCTGATGGGCTGCATTGGTGCGATCACGGGGTTGACCAACATGCTGGGGTTGGAGCAGGCAGTGAAAGACCGGTTCCTCGGGAAGGGTTTTGTCGTGTCGGGTGGCACCGCGGCGCTCGACAGTGTCGTCGAGCGGAAATTCAAGAAGAAGCAAGAATTGATTGATAAGAATGTCGCCGTGATGCGGGCGGGGTGGAACTACGCCGTCGATCATGGGTGGGCGGCAGCCGAGGTCAAACGCGCCGAAGAACCGGTTGCAGCGGCCAGCGCCTAAGAAGGAGCACTATGTATCTTGTTGCCGATATTGATGTCGAAATCTGCGCCGCAAAAAGCTGCAAGCTGTGTACTCAGTATTGCCCGGAAGCGAACACCATTCTCTATAGCGAGGAGATGGGGAAGGATAAGGGCTTCAAGTACGGGTCCGCCTATGTCGCCGTCGACCGCTGTAAGGGTTGTGCCCAATGCGTCTGGGTCTGCGATAACATGGCCAAGAACAACGCAATCAAGATGATCATGATCGATCAGCTGCCCAAGGCGGCGCTGACCGACAACGTGACCTATGGCGAGAAGAGCACCACTGCAGTGCTCGCGAGCCCGGTCGTCGGATAAGCACGTCGAGTTTAGAAAGGGGAACGGAGTGGCCACTACAGCGCAAGACACGAGGGAAAAAATCATCGTTCCCGGTCCGGCAGGGTTCCATCCGCCATCGGCGGCCCAACTCGGTGTCTCGCTGCCGGATCCAGGGCAGGGGCTGTTCTACGGGCTTCTTGAGCCGAACGAAGAAAAAGTCATCGAGGAAATGGCTCGTAAGATGTTAACGAGCCCGAATGCCACTATCTTCCCCGGTCCACTACTCCTCTGGGCATGGAACGACCACGCTGTGGAAAAGGCCAAAGCGACGCTGGAAATAGCGGCGCAGATTCCCGAAGTCATGATCATCCCGATGCCGGATTACAGACCGAAGTATCCAAAAATCGATCCCGAAGAAGTCATCAATCCGAACCACCCTAATTTGACGATTTGGGGCAATAAGATCGAGGCCTGCATTTTTATCGGCGTGCACTGCCACTATGCCAATTTGACGCTGAAGATGATCCGTGCCGGAACCAACTGTTGCACGATGGCCATCTGTGCAGAGCAAGGCCATGAGGACGCGATGCTGACGATTCGCGACTCCGATACCGCCAAGATCAAGCGGGTTGCGCAGATCTTCAAAAAGGTTCGCGAGGAGATGGGCATCAAGCTTCCCGAGAGCGGTGAGAATGTCCGCTTTACAGGAACTCAGTCAAAAGTGCACGGGGGGAAGACGCATACCAACCCCGTCACTTTTGCTCCGTCTCCGAGCGGAACGGGAAGTGCCGCGCTGTTCGGACATTCCGCAGAAAACATGAAACGCGAAGGGTAATTCGCGCAGGCTCGTGTAGGGATTAACTGACAACGTCCTGCCTAATGAGGTGCGATCATGAGTGAAGCTCTCGAGGCTCAACAAAAGACCAATCCCCAGGGTGACCCGATTACCAGCGTCGCGGCTCCGAAAGCTGATGCAAAAAAAGATCCGCATGCCGAGGCTAAGCGGCAAAAGATCGTGACGCCGGAATATCTCTTCCATGAAGCGCCACGGACCAAGGAATTTATTACCGGTAGTGAAGCGGCGAAAGAGGCGATCCGGCGTTCGAACGTCGATCTCGCGGTCGCGTATCCAATCACGCCGCAGAGCGAGACCATGCAGCTGGTCGGAGTGCTCTATGGCGAAGGCTACGTGAAAGAATACTACCGCGGAGAAGAAGAAGTCGGCGTGATGGCGGCGATTGCAGGCGGCTCGCGTGCCGGCGTACGGTGCTTCACCGCGACTGCCGGTCCCGGGACGTTGCGAGGGATGGAAGGCATTGCCTCATGGCCGGGCCACCGGTTGCCTGCAGTGGCCATGTTTACCTGCCGCGTGGTCAATGCGCCGCTGGCCATCCAGCCGGACAACATCGAGGTGGCCTATTTGTTGAATTGCGGCATGATCGTCTTTCATGCAGAAAACCAGCAGGACATGTTCGATTTCATCATGGCCGGCTTCACGATCAGCGAAAAAAACGATGTGACATTGCCTGTTGGCGTGTGCTGTGACGGCTTCTTCGTGACACATGCGCGTGGCTACGTGCGCATGCAGGACCGGAGCATGAAGTTGCCGCCACGTGAGGCCTGGCGAGGAGCCGTTCCTGTCCTCGATGCGGAGAATCCTCCCGCCAGACTTTCGCGCGACGCCCCGGTACAAAAATCCAACTTCATGGCCTACAACATCCATGCGGTGTGGCAGCAGGAAGTGTGGGCAGCGGTCGAACGTTCCCGCAAATACATCAACAAGTATATTGGCGGTATGCTGACTGCGGAAAACGTGGAGGGTGCGGACGCAATCATCATCGCGTCGGGAAGTGCTTGCGCTCAGTCACGCGAAGCCGTTCGCCTCTGCAAGGAAAAAGGCCTCAACGTCGGGTTGATCAAGATCCGGTCGCTACGCCCGTTCCCGACACTGGAGCTTCGCCAGCTCTGTGCGAACGTGAAACTCATTGTCGTGCCCGAGTTCAACTATGTTGGGTGGTTGGCAAAAGAAGTGGCCACCGCGATTTATGGATACTCGAAGGCGAAGATCATCGGTGGTCCGCGTGTCTATGGCGGCCAGTCGATGCCGGTGGAATTGATCGTCGACGAGGTCGAATCGGGTCTCACCGGTAAGAAGTCCACCAATGTCGCGATGTCCTCGATCATGGGCGGGGCCGTCAATCCGGACGACGTCGCGCATTTCATGCGCAGCATCTGAGCGAGCGCAGCATCTGAAAACAAGAGCCCGATCCTTTTTAGGATCGGGCTCTTTATTTTGCGGCTTTCAACGGCTAGCAGAACTTCACAGCAGACGGCTGATGGTTGATCGCGGAAAGCTCACCCTTGAATTTCGTCCTCTACCATTTCTTCGCTCGCCGGCATCCCGTATGCCACATACTTCGCATAGGACAGATAGATCGCAGCACTGTCCGTCATAGCCTTCGACCCTGCCGTCATGCGCACGACTTTGTCGGAGCCTGGTGGTTCCACATTCTGTAACATCTTGACGTGGTCATGCAGGAGCGTGATGTAGCGCTCAACAGCCGACTCAACCTCTTTGTAAGCCTTCAGGATTTCATCCGTCATGGTTGTCCTCCCCAAGAAAGTCAGCATACACTAGGGCATGACGCCTTTCCAAGGCAGGGAACCGGCTCGAGTGTCAGCCCTCCTCCTCGAAACCCTCGATCGCATACAACAGGAGGACGGCGGCGTCGGTATCCAGCAACGGGCGTCAGCCGTCGGGGAACTATCGCGTTTGTTCACCAAAGGGCGGGACGCGCTTGGATCTGGTTATCTCAACAATCCGGCGCTGGCCGCGGCGTATCTCACCTACTTCTTTCCCGTTAATCTATCGAAAATCCAGGTGCTGCTCGACGAACTGCCGCACGACTGGCACAACGCTGGTGGAGAGAATCGGCCGCTTCGGGTACTCGACCTTGGATCCGGACCAGGCACTGGTGCCCTTGCTGTCCTCGACTGGCTTAACGGGCATGCTCCCGATCGGCTCAAGCACCTGACGGTGGTTGCCGTCGATGTTTCGGCCGATGCCTTGAGCCAAGCGCAACGCCTGTGGGGGGCCTATACGCGCGAGGCGAACATCAGGAATGCAAGACTGGTACATCATCAAGGCGATCTTGGGGACCCGACCAGCGGCTGGCGGGATGATGTCGCTCAACGAGGGCCCTACGATCTCATCATCGTCGCGAACTGCCTCAACGAGTTGTTCGGCCGAACACGCCATTGCGTAAAAGAGAGATCCGGGCTAATCGCCCACCTTCTCACACGGCTCAAGCCCCATGGAACCTTAATGCTCATCGAGCCTGCGTTGCGCGACACGTCACGGGCCTTGCATGAAGTCCGTGACCTGATACTTCTCGAGAAGCGGTGCACGGTCTATAGTCCATGCCTCCACGAGGGGAATTGTCCGGCCCTCGCGAATCCTCACGATTGGTGTCACGAGGAACGTGCCTGGGAACCCCCGGCTTCTATCCAGCGGATCGATCGCGAAGTGGGGTTCATCAAAGATGCCCTGAAATTCTCCTATGTGTTGTTGAGAACCGACGGGCGGACAATCGCCGAGCGCAGTCCGAGTACCTTCCGTATGGTCAGTGAATTACGCAAGCTGAAAGGCGATACAAGAGCCTGGCTCTGCAATGAACTGGGACGTCCCGAGGTGGGCAGGCTGGATCGTGCACAGTCCACCAGCAATTCCGCATGGAACGAGTGCCAGCGCGGAACAATCGTGCGAATCAAGAGTATCACACGTAAGGACGGGGCTACGTTGGGAAGAATTCCCGAGAATGCGGCGGTCGACATAGTTCGTTTCGTGTGAGTTCCCTCAAGGAGAATGCATGAGCTTCCTCAGTCCAGACTACTTCATTCATGCTGCAAACGTCTTACTGTTGATCGCGTACAGTGTACGGGACGTACTGTGGCTGAGACTGTTTGCGGTGGCCGCGTCGCTCATTGCCATCCCATTTTATATGCTCCAGCCTACAGTGTTGTGGGCACCGCTGGCGTGGAGCGTAGTCTTTGCAGCGATCAACCTTTTCCAATCCTGGCTGCTCTTTATGGAGCGTCGTCCGGTCAAACTGACGGCCGAAGAGGAGGAAATTCGGCAGTTAGCCTCCTATGACCTTCCACCCCGGAAGGTACTGCAGGTGCTCAGCATCGGATCGTGGATCACGATTAACACTGGCGAACGTCTGATAGAACACGGAAACCTTCCGGACCACATCCTGCTCATCGTTGACGGTAACGTCTTGATCACAAAGGACGGGCACGTGCTTGGGAAGTTGAAGAGGGGCGACCTCGTTGGCTCCGCACTCATTCTCAGCGGCATCGCGGCCAATGTTGATGCGGTTGTGGAGGAGCCTATCCGCGCCATGCGCTGGAATATCGAAACTCTGAAGACATATTTGAGCGCCAATCCGGAGACGCGAACGATCATGCAGCGTCACCTTGCCCATGACCTTGCCGGCAAGATAGGACGTATCGTCACCAATCCATCAGCAGGCTCCGACAAGATTGCATAGAACGGAATGAGTAACTGGAAATTCGCCGAGTCTTTTGGACGTAGCCGGTTGGATATGTTGTCGGTTGTACTCGTCAAGCGAAAGGTCAACGAGCTCAGGAAATACACGATCTTGGCTGGTCTTAGCGTTTACCTTCAGGAAGGCGACGGGTCTGGCAGCAACTCGT
>DASTJX010000058.1:0-7599 GCA_035716265.1 Nitrospira sp. | reverse complement strand
TTTATCCGCAAGAAAGATGGCCTGCTCGCCATCGCCCGCTTCTCCGACGACCAGCAGGTCTTCATGAACGTACAAGAGCACCCTCAACTCTTCACGCACAATGGTGTGGTCATCAACGAGAAGCACCCTGATTCGCCCGTCCTTTACTTGTTGGCGCTCATCGTCGTGCACCGTCGCGTCCTCCTGACCTTGGCAAGGTGCTGGGAGGGTACCCCCTTCACCTGTAGACAGGCGCTCCGGCCGCGTCAGCGGGAGTGTGAGCCTTGACGTCATCCCCTGGCCCGGAGCGGATTCGATCTCCAGGCAACCGCCGATTGCGAGCATACGCTCACGGATGCTGAAGAGACCGAACTTCGACGAGGTGGCGGAGGGCTGGCTCGTCGCTTGGGCTCGAAGATCCATGCCCGCGCCTTCGTCCCGGACCGTGATGCAGAGGTTACACCCGATTTGCTCGATCGTCAGGAGGACGTGGTTCGTGCGGGCATGCTTACGAACGTTAATCAGCAACTCACGCACCGATTGGAACAACAGCACCGCTTGATCTTCCGGCAACGACACCTGGTCTGGGACAGTTTGACACACGTCGACGGTCAGTTCCTGCCGGATCATTTGTTCAGCCAACCATCTGAGTGCCACCGGTAACCCAAACTCGTGAAGGACAGGCGGGCTTAATTGCGTGACGAGCGTCCGCGTATACACAAGCGCCTCATTGACGACTCCTTCAGTCTGAGCGATCTCCGTCTGAGTTGGTGCCGGTGCTTTTCGCTTGATCTGACTAAGCTTCATGCAGACAAGAGCCAGTAGCTGCGTGAGGTAGTCGTGAAGATCCGTGGCCAGCCGCTTGCGCTCCCGCTGCTCGGTGAGGTTCAACTCCGTGGCGAGGGCGCGAAGCCGTTCATGCAGTTGCGTGAGTTCTTGTGTTCGCTCCGCCACCCGCGCTTCCAGTTCATGGGTGAAGGAACGGAGCCGCTCTTCCGTCCGCCTGCGTTCCGTGACATCGAAGTTCACACCCACCATCCGCACGGGACGTCCCTCGTGGTCGTTCAACACCTGACCCTTTGCCGCGAGCCATCGTATTGCTCCGTCTGGCCGGATCACGCGAAACTCATGCTCCATCGCTCCCGTCGATCCACTCAAGGCTCGCTGGACCGACTCCTTGACCAGCTGCAGGTCATCCGGATGGACATGGCGGTAGAATTCGATCGTCGAGGGGGTAACGTTGGCCTCCACGAGACCCAACAAGGCAAATTCCTTGCGATCCCAGCGCGTCACGTTGGTCGCAAGATCAACGTCCCACGCACCCATTTGCCCGGCCGCGAGGGCCAATCGCAAGCGCTCCTCACTTTCGCGGAGCGCCTCCTCCATCCGCCGTCGGTCGGTGATATCCATCATGACGGCGGTGAAACCGATGGCTCGGCCCTGGTGGTCGAGATGCGGCACATAGGCACACCGCATGTACCGCGTACCGATACGCTCGTACGGTACCGCCGCTTCGAAATCCGACCGTGTCCCGCGCAATGCGGCATCGATGTAGGCACGAAACGTGTCATAGGCTTGAGAGCCGATGACCTCGGCAATCGGCTTATCAATGACCTGGTCGGGCTCGAGTCGAAATCGGTCGACATAGGCGCGATTGACGAAGCGCAACCGCTGTTGTTCATCACAATACGCCATCGCGATCGGCGAACTATCCGTGACCAAGCGGAGTAGTTCTTCATTACGCCGCAAGGCCTCCTCGGCCAGGCGTCGCTGAGTGATATCGGTGGCGACGCCGAGGATATGAGTCGCCTGCCCACGCTCGCCAAGGATGGGTCGTTTGACAGTCTGGAGCCATCGCACGCTCCCGGAGGCGTCCGTAATCACCTCCTCGGGGATGAACAGCTCTTCGAGACCGTCGATGACTTCCCTGTCCTTGCGTCGGAACTGCTCAACTTCTTCGACATTCGAGTTGAAATCCGCATCGGTTTTCCCCAGCAGGTCTTCCACGGTAGTGCCGTAGCAGTCGGCAACGGCTTGATTCACCAGCGTAAAGCGGCCGTCACGATCTTTGACAAAGATGAAGTTGGGATCCGTATCGATGATCTGGCGGATGAAGGCATGCGATCGCTCGAGAGCCTCTTCAGTCCGTTTGCGTTCCGTCATGTCCTGCATGACGACATTGACTCCAAGCACCGTTCCCTCACGGCTGACGAGCGGGTAATAGTTTGCGAGCCAATAGCGGATACTACCAGGATCTGAGGGCGGCTCTCCTTCGAACTCGACGTTCATCGCCGGCTTTGCTTCGTCGACTACAAGCCGAACAACCGGCTCGAGCCGATCGGCCATGGCAGGAGAGAGCATCTCGCGAAGACTTCGGCCGATGTACGCTTCAGGGGGAAAACCGTTGAGCTGCGCCAATGTTTGGTTGATGCGGACGAAGCGTAATTCGGTGTCCAGGAATGCCAACCCGGCAGGGCTCGTCTGGTACAGTCGATTCAGCTCCTCGGCCTGGTATTCGGCTTCGGTACGGCTTTCCTGCAAATCCTGTTGAGCTTGTCGATGGTCGTGAATGTCGGTGGAGGTGCCGATCCAGCGGACGATAGCTCCGTTGTCTCCGGCAATGGGAACGGCGCGGGCTAACTGCCAGCGAAAAGTGCCGTCCGCCCGCAAGATGCGATTTTCGAACTCATAGGACTTCCCGATTCTCAGGCATTCGAGCCATCGCTCAGAGACCAGTTCCCGGTCGTCGGGATGAATCGCCCTTAACCACCCAAAGCCAATCGCTTCGTCAAGCGTGAGGCCGATGTACTCAAGCCCCGGACGATTGACGTATTCGACGAATCCGGAAGCCGTGGCGATAAAGACGACTTGCGGCATCGTATCGGCAAGCGCGCGATACCGCGCCTCGCTCTCGCGCAAGGCTGTTTCGGCCGCCATACGCCGGAAGTGCTCGGCACGGCCCTCTTCTTCCGCCTGCCGACTCTGTTCCTGCAAGCGCTCCTGCTCGGCTAGCCGCTCTTTGAGCGCGGCATTTTCGCGAAGCAGTTCCTCGTATGATGTAGAGTTGGCCATCGAAAGAACCATGTCACTCTGAGATTTCAATGCATGCGTAGACAGGTTTCATGCATCCATTGAACATTCGACGCTGGTCTTTCGAGTCACCATCCCGATCGTTTCGTATAAGTGATCGGCCGCACTTTCTTTGGTCAGAAACGCAGAAGCGCCGGCATCCCTCATTGATTTCACCACGTGCTCCGCTTCGTTCACCGAGAGACCGACCACGTAAGTGCCGGGCAATTCTTCTCGAATCCGTCTCGTCGCTTCGATGCCGTCCAATCGGGGCATGTTGACGTCCATCACGATCAAGTCTGGCTTGAGCAATCTCGCCAACGTGATGGCTTCTTCTCCGTCCCCTGCCTCGGCAATAATGTGCAGATTGGCGTACCCATCGAGAATACTCCGTAGCCCCTGCCGCACCATGGCATGATCGTCGACGAGGAGTACCCGTACGGGAGCCTGGCGCTCTTGCGTGGGATGATGCACATTGAATGCTGATGCGCCGGACGGTTGCGCCGAGGTAAGCGGCCGCTCATCTACGGTTGTGTCTTCAGTCCCGCTCGCGCCAATTGTGACGCCAAGAGTGACGGTCGTACCGGCTCCCGGTTGTGAATCCAACTCCATCCATCCATCGATGGCTTCCATCCTTTCGCGAATGCTGAAAAGCCCGAACTTGTCTCCTTTAGATTCGCGTATGGTGACCGGATCGCACCCCACCCCGTCGTCGTGCACCACAATCTGCAGTTTTCCGTGGCCGTCGTCGCCCATGGTCACCGACGCGCGATCAGTGCCGGCATGCTTTAAGACGTTGAACAATAATTCACGGACACATTGATACAACATGGTCGTATGGTCTTCGGACAACGGAGGAGCCACGTCCGGCACGTCCACACCAACGTCCAAGCCTTGCTGTCCCATGCGTTCGCCGAGCCAGCGCAATCCGGCTGCCAAGCCGAACTGGCGGAGAGTCGGTGGCATCAGCTCCGCCACGACCGTGCGTGTGTAGGTGAGGCTTTGATCGATCAACTGGTCTGCTTCCTGAAGGACGGAACAAGCGGGATGCGGTGAGATCATTTGAGTCGCCTGATTCATCTTCAGCCGTGTAACCACCAACATCTGCGCGAGATAATCATGCAGTTCGCCGGCGATGCGCTGCCGCTCTCGCTGCTCCGTCAGGGTCAAATCCTGAGCGAGGCCGCGGAGCCGATCATGCGTCCGCACGAGCTCTTTCGTGCGTTCATTGACCCGCCGCTCCAACTCTCTCGTCCATTCCTGCCGCTGGATGTCGGACTGTTTGCGCTCCGTGATGTCGAATGTCACTCCGACGAAGCGGGTCGGACGCCCGCCGCCGTTATAATGGATACGGCCGTAGGGAGCGAGCCACCTGAGCTCGCCGGTGTCCGCGCGACGTATCCGGTGCTCGGCCTGATAGAGATGGCCGCTGTTCCTGGCGTTCTTCATCGCCTGCCGCACGATCGCGCGGTCGTCTTCGTGCACCAGGGCCCACCAGCGCTTCGTCGAGGCTTGATCGGATTCAAAATCGTATCCAAGCAGCAGGGCATTCTGCCGGTTCCACACCACTCGGCCGGTTCGCAAGTCCACGTCCCAGGTACCCATCCCTGCCCCATCGGTTGCAAAACGAAGACGCTCCTCCTGCTCGATGACCTGCTCGGCCCGTTGCCGCGTTTCATGAAGAAGACGACGTCGCTCCTTTGCCATCGCCACATAATTGGAAACAGCCTCGAGTAACTCCAGATCATCGGGTTCGAAAGAGACGCGGGTGCTGCTGGCAAATGCGAGCGTCCCCAGAAACCGGTCACCGACGATCAGGGGAAAACAGGCATAGGTGGTGGAGCCGACCGCTTGCATGCGCGACGCTTTGGGATCAGACGACGATTGCAGGTGATCAACGATGACCGGCTGCCGTGAAACTGCCGAGGTCCCACACAGCGCTTGTCCGAACCGCAGAAACATGAGCGATTCAAGGGCCGCATCAGGAATGCCCGCCCAGGTCGCCATGCGGATACCACTGTTGTCGGGCATCACGTCATAGTCGAGAAAACTGTCCAGCCCCACGCTTTTGCGCAAGGATTCAAAGATGTCCTGCATGACGTCGCGCGGATCATCGACCCGCAACAACTGATCCATCGTCTTGCTCAATAACTGCTGACGCGCGGTGTGAGTACGCAGCTCCAGTTCTGCCCGCTTCCGGGCATCGATATCTTCAATGACGCCGATCAACGATTGGATTCGACCTCCGGCGTCCCACTGGATCGACAACGTCACCGTGACCCAAATCGTATCTCCGTCCGGTCGCATGAGACGCTGCTCCAAGCTCACTTCGGAAATACCACCCAGTAAGAGCGTCCCCACTTGACTTTCGTGTTCGGCACGGTCTTCCGGATGCGTGAGGTCGCGCAGTTCCTGCTTCATGAGATCGTGTTCCGCGCGACCGGTGATGCGGCACAGCTTGTCATTTACCCGCAGGAGGCGCCCGTCCGAACCGACCACGCACATGCCGACGGCCGCCTGCTCGAAGAGACCCCGGAAAAGTTCTTCGCTGCGGCGCAAGCGGGCAAGCAGTCCTTCGTTTTCCTGCTGCCGATCTCGCAAGCGAAGCAGCGATCGCACGGCCGCGAGCAGTTCTTTTTCGTCGATCGGCTCGATCAAGTAACCATCCGAGCCGACTTCCAATCCGAAGGCCCTGTCCATCCCGCTCACGCGGGATGCCGAGACATGCAACACCATAGTATCGGCGAGTTCCGGCCGTTTCTTAATTCGACGACACAGGTCAAAGCCACTGATGTCGGGCAAGTTGACGTCCATCAGCACGAGCGGAGGCCGCACCTCTTCAACGACACGCCAGGCATCGGCTCCGCATATGGCGTCGATCACCCGATAGCCGGCACGCTCCAACATGCGCCGCCTCGCATATCGACCCGCCTCCTGATCGTCCACATTGAGGATTGTCGTCGTCTCTTCGGTCATACATGCCCCTCTGTCTGATCTGTCGCCCGTTGCTGTCGTATCAGTGAATCCCTGGTCTGGTGGAATACCATTTGGCGCTCGACTCGATGGCCAAGCGGACCTTTACTAGACCATGCCCAGTAAGCAACCACGAAACGACATGGAGAAACTTGATGGGATTAGGCGAGCACACTATGACCTGCCACGGCGATCTGCATACTAGGGAGACCCCTAGTCAGGCTTTTCAGGGAGCTTCGTCGAGATCGGTCATCCGAAACGAGAAGAAAAACAGGATGGTGTACTGATCATGATAGGTGCGGTGGCTGTGCCAAGGGGTGGTATAAACCAAGCGCCTAGAGGCCCGTTCGATGACCTCCACTCCATATCGGATGTACCCATCCTGAGACAGATTCTGATAGATGGTGAGTTGGGGCAAGGAGAAGGGAATCAGCACGCTTTGAATGGGAGGCATGCCGAAAAATGATGTCGCTTGGACTGTGCCAAACGATTGGACGACAACCCGCACCAGATAAGCAGCCTCGTCTTCGTGGGGCGACAGACGGTAGCCCAGGACCGCAAGGTGGCTGGCTACAGCGTCACTGATAAACGCCAGATCACCTGCAGGAGAAAAATAGCCCTCGGTCGGCGGGGTGGCGGTTGCAGAGGAACCGGACGCGAGGGGCAAAAGCGGGGACATATACCCCAATTGAAGACCGCTCACTTTCATATAGAGCGGTTCGGCAGGTGAAACCGGCAGTCTCAGGTCCAGCAGACTGCGATTGAGCGCCTGTGTCAGCAGCAATTGCTCAATGGCGCTTCGAGGTGTTTTCGTGATTTCGCGGGGCAAGGCACAGGACGCGAGGAGAGGCACCATTGACGCCCAGATCACGATGAGCGTCCGATAAAGCACGATGGGCACCGGCTATTTGGCAGGCGGCGGAGGTTCGTGCACTTCCGCCGGCAGCGTTTCAATCACTTTGAGAACCCGCCCTTCCTCGTCAAGCTGCATCGTCACGCGATCGCCGATCGAGAAACGTTCGAGCAAGTCAGGCCGATCGAGTCTGAAAAAAATCGGCTTTTCCAGATCCGTCAACAGCATGCCTTTTCCAGCCGCAATGTCCAGCTTGGCAAGTTTGCCCGTGACCCGGAGTTGAGCATCCGGTTGCTCAATAGCGACGGTCTCCTCTGATCGGCTGGTTAGCGGGCTGGTGAGCAGGACGAGAGCAATCGCATAGAGACTTCCCCTCAACAAGGCAGATCGCGATACGGCGACATCCGGCATGGATAATCTTTCCTAACGAGATTGGCGCAATCATTTTCACTAAACCGTATGTATGGCCGGTCCTCTACTAGGTGATCCCCCAGTTCTGAGTATTTGAGAAATGGCTCACCGTGAGATATGCATCTCCGGTTGGCACAGTGGTCCCTCATCGCCGGTATCCTGATCAGCTGTCAGGCTTGCTCGAAAGATGCCCTTGTACACCCGCCACTGAACGTACGGATGGCTCACCCAGATACCGCCGCGTTCGGTCGAAATACTGAGGCCTCAATGACGCACCTTTCCAGGGAGAGCATGATCGATCCGGTACTCCGAGT
>DASTJX010000057.1:0-4614 GCA_035716265.1 Nitrospira sp. | reverse complement strand
TGACAGATTGTGTAAGGCGTATTCGCCGGCAACGATTAACCCACCGGTAATCGCTCCAATGACGAACCCATACATCCAGTAGGTGGTGCTGGCGCCATCGGCTTTGAGGAACAGCGCCATTCCCGCCAGCGCACTGAGAAGGACAAATATGGCTCGCGATACCATACCTTCACTCCTCTCGTTAAGGACGCAACGTTAAATAAATCGTCTGGCCTTTCCGCTTCAAGAGCAAGAGCACAGCTTGATCTTTGGAGAGCCCCGAGACAGCACGCTCATAGGACTTGATGGAACTGATCGCCTTGCGGTTCACTTCCAGTACGATGTCCCCTTCCCGTACGCCCATCTCTTCCGCCGTACTGCCCGGCTTCACTCGGACGATAACCACACCTCGTTCGTTCGGCTTGATGCCATAGCGGGCGGCCAATTCTTCGTTCAGCTCTCGGACATCCAGATCCGAGAGCACTCCAGTCGGCGCGGTGGAATCGCCATTGTCTTCCGACCCGGACTGGCCCAACGATTTAGGTTGCTCAACGATGGTCAGATCGATCGTCTTGGGTTTTTTGTCTCGGATGACTTTGATTGAGACTTTCTTGCCGATGGGTGTTTGTGCCACGGCGTTGCGCAGATGGGTCGGCGAATCCATGGGTTTGCCGTCGTATTCCGTAATGACGTCGGCGCGCTCAAATCCCGCCTTCTTGGCCGGACTGTCGTCCATCACGTCGCTGACCAGGACACCCTTGGTGTCGACAAGACCGAATTGCGATGCCAGCTCCGGAGTCAGCTCCTGTATGGCGACACCCAGCCAGCCACGGACGACCTTGCCGTTCTTCACCAGTTGATCCATGATCGATCGGGCCAGGTTGCTTGGTACAGCAAAACCAATTCCCATGTTGCCGCCGCTTTGACTGAAGATCGCCGTATTGATGCCGACCAACTCGCCCCGGATGTTGACCAACGCACCGCCTGAATTTCCGGGGTTAATGGCCGCATCGGTTTGGATGAAGTCTTCATACTCCGCAATACCCATGCTCGCGCGTCCGACTGCGCTGACGATTCCCATTGTGACACTTTGCGTCAGACCAAACGGGCTACCGACCGCCAGGACAAACTCTCCGACCTCGAGATGATCGGAGTCTGCCAAGGGAATGGTCGACAATCCGGTGGCTTCGATCTTGACGATCGCCACATCGGTCTTGGTATCGGTCCCGATCAGCTTCCCTTTGAACTCCCGTTTGTCCGAGAGAATCACCCGAATGTCGTCAGCTTTGTTGACGACGTGGTTATTTGTGATGATCAGGCCGTTCGGATCAACAATCACTCCGGACCCCTGCCCACGCTCTTTCCGCTGATGCGGCTGGTCACGCTTAAAAAACTCGTCTCCGAAGAACCTTCGGAAAAACGGGTCGTCGAATGGAGAGCTTTGGGGACCGTCACCTGCCTTGCCGCTTCGGCTGGCAGCGATGTTGACGACTGCAGGCTTTACCGTCTTGGCGATCTCAACGAAACTTTTGGCGGTGCCGCCAGTCACCGGCTGCTGCGGTGCGGTCGCAATGGGATAAACCGCGCCGTTCCCGCGCGTATCGGGGCCCGCGCTGCCCGAGGGCATCCAGCCCAAGTCCGACGCCACGACGACGCCGATGACCGCACCGAACGCCAATAACAGGTAGGGAACCAATCCTGAACCCAGCTTCATCGTTGTTCCTTTTATTGTATTTCCCCGGCGTAGATGCCCATGATCGTCTGCAAAAACTTCACCGCCTCCGCCTTCGGACGTTGGAAGGAGTTGCGCCCGATGATGCTCCCAAATCCTAAAGTACCGTTGTCCCCTGCATGCACTGTTCGGCGTCCCGGACATCATCGGTGCTGCCGATGATCAAAGGCACTCGTTGGTGCAACTTCTTTGGCTCGATGTCGAGAATGCGCGTGACGCCGGTGCTGGCCCTGCCACCGGCCTGCTCAACGACCATCGCCATTGGATTGGCCTCATACAGCAGGCGTAGCTTCCCTTCCGGCTTGTTCACCTCGCCCGGATACAAGTAGATGCCGCCACCCAAGAGCAGCCGGTGGACATCCGCGACGAGACAACCTGAATAACGGCTACTATAAGGCCTGCCGACAGCCTTGTCCGGCTTCTTGAGCGAGTCAATATACCGCTTCGTCCCATCGGGCCACTTTTGATAGTTGCCCTCATTGACGGCATACACTTTCCCGCGCGAGGGTATCTTGATGTGGGGATGAGACAACTGATACTCGCCGACGTTGGGATCCAGTGTGAACCCGTAGACGCCCTTGCCGGTCGTGAACACGAGCATGGTGCTCGGTCCGAATAAGAAATAGCCAGCTGCCAGCTGGTCGGTTCCCTTCTGCAATAAGTCACTGTCACCGGGCAATTCATCGGCCTTCTTCGGCGCCACGATCGAAAAGATCGAGCCCAGCGGCATATTGACGTCCGTGTTCGACGAGCCATCCAGCGGATCGAACAGCACCATGTAGGGGGCGGGCCTCCCCGGAGACGCGACGAAGACTGGCTTTTCCATTTCTTCGGAGGCCAGTGCGCCGGCCACACCATCACGCTGGAGCACTTCGATAAAAGTCTCATTGGCCATCTGATCCAATTTCTTGATCGCCTCCCCTTGGACATTCGTTTCGCCCGTCATCCCCAACATGTTGAGGAGGCCGGCAATCCGAAGGTCTCGAGCGAGTGTCTTTCCGACTAAACCGATGGCAGAAAGAAGGTTAGTCAAGGAACCGGCCCCTCCGAGGGAGGCCGGCGGATTGGCCATGAGAAATTGTTCGACCGTGAGCGGCTGGTGAGCCATGAGGAAGCAGGTCCGTATGAAGTCAAAGAAACCCTCTTCGGAACGGCCGAAGCGTGGGTCCCCAGTATGAGAATGAATGTGGCGATTATAGCCCGTCTCGGGAGCACGGGCAATGAATCTCCACCCTCTTCTCAGCCTCTTCTATGGAGAAGTCGTTGAGGAAAAGCCATCGACCAAATCGGCAACGATGGAGCCAATAATGACCTTGGCCTTCATCCGGACTGGGATGCGCCGCTCGTCGGTAGTGAACCAGACGCGGATATCCCCCTTATTGATGAATAGGCCTTTAAACGGCATGATCACAACGACTTGCGCAGTCTCCGCCCTTCCCCAGACCCCCTCCACAGTCTCGATATTCTCGACACGCACTTGCACCTGCCGGTTTCTCTTGTCGTGATAGACATTGAGCATCAGAGAGCCCCCAGGTTTCATGGGTAGTTGATTGCGTACGTAGTACAAACAGGAAATGAGATCTTGAGTTCCGGCGGGAATCGGAAGGGTTTCGGTCGTCCCATGCCGGACGGCAGTCACGGTCCCCTCCCGGTGGTGGAAGGTGTATTCGATATCCTCCTTATTCTTGCCTTCCCGGCGTCTGAAGACCATGTGCTGTGGGAGCTGGGCGCTCAGGTCAAACTCGGATTCCACGCGGTTGTCGACAGGAAAAAACTTACTGATAGCCGGCCGTGATTGAGCGGTCGTGACGAGTCTGGCGCGTGAGCCCGCTCCATCCGGCTGGACCTCCATGACGGCGTTCCCTGCCAGGACGTTCAACCAGGAGATGTCGTAGGTGAGCCGCTCACCCGTGTGAACCGCTTGCGTCGGTGCAATCGTCACATCTGTAGCCATCGCCGTCTGGTCGACGGGCAACAGCAGGCAGGCCAAGGTACATCGAGCGAGTATGGCACGCATGATGACGATGACTGTCTCGTGGAGATGACAGGGAATGGAACTAGGAGAGCATGGAGCGCTTCACTTCGGCCAATTCGCCCTCAACGACGGCCCGGATTGCGGACAAGCGGTCGGCTGAACTGGCTTCGAATCGGAGGACTAATGCCGGCTGCGTGTTCGAAGCCCGGATCAAGCCCCATCCGTCTTCAAAGATGGCCCGCACCCCGTCGATCGTCACCACGTCGCGGACGACGTCGTTGTTTGGGCCGATAGGCCGACTGGACTTCGCATAGCCGGCTAGCCGTTCCTGCACCCGTTTGACCAGTTCGAATTTGATCGAATCAGGAGTATCCACTCGAATTTCCGGTGTGACGGATGTGGCAGGCAGATCTGCGACTAGGCTGGAAAGCGATTGGCCGGTCTTCGCCAATATCTCGACGAGGCGGCAGGAGGCATAGATCGCATCATCATAGCCAAAGTATCGGTCGGCAAAAAACATATGGCCGGACATTTCTCCAGCCAGCACGGCTTTCTCGCTCTTCATTTTCGCTTTAATGAGGGAATGACCGGTCTTCCACATGATCGCGCGGCCGCCTTGCTTCGCGATGTCATCATAGAGGCATTGCGACGCCTTGACCTCGGAAATAATTGTGCTGCCCGGTATCGTCCTCAAGATATCCCGGGAATAGACCACCATCAGACGATCACCCCACAAGACGTGGCCTTGCTCGTCAATGGCGCCGATCCGATCAGCGTCTCCGTCATAGCCGATCCCGACATCCGCCTTGTGCTGTTTGACTGCGTTGACCAAGTCTTCCAGATTTTCCAGCACTGTCGGATCAGGATGATGGTTCGGGAACCGGCCGTCCAGATCACAGTAGAGGCCGGTCACGCGGCAGCCCAAAAT
>DASTJX010000056.1:0-5766 GCA_035716265.1 Nitrospira sp. | reverse complement strand
CGGTCGTGCTTGCGATCCGCATTGAAGACAACGTCTCTTCACCGGGACGGAAATTAAATGACGATCGCTCCCATCACATCGTTGAGCTTCAGGTCTCGCTTGTTGCTCAAGGCATGGCCGTTGTGACACTCGACGCAAGCTTTTGTAATCGCCCGATCGGCATAAATGGCCTTAAACATGCTCCGGTCCCCTTGGCTGACGATGCCGGCATACGGTTTTTGAGGCTCCTTGGCCACCCGCTCTAAGCCCAGCCGTTCAAAGTCATCAGCAGGGCCATTGGCCTTGTTGATCGGCCAGAGACTCGTTAACCGGATACGCAAGCTCGTCCCTTGCCCTTGAACGGCTTCCCCCGTCATCAGCAGCATTTGTGCCGGCAGGGGCAACGTCCCTTGCTTCTTCCACTGCTCGGTCGCGGCGGTCACTCCCAGTTCCTGCATGCGTTCCACCACGTGGGTGGTATACAGCGTGCGATCCGCTTGAACGATCGCATAGACGTACTCGGCCACCACCTCCGGTGGAATCCCCGCTTGCCCTTCAGGGCGCGCCGTTTCCCGCATGAGTCCGGCAGAAACGAGCAGGCCGAGGCTGAGAACGATAAGACCTCTTCGAGTGGCTGTGCGCATGGCAACTCCCTTGCCAACCATGTGTCTCGCTCGCCGCGGGCGGCTACTTCTCTTCAGTCATAATAATCAGCAGCTCCTGGATCTCTGTGCCAGTCTTTCCATCATGGCCGCACCAGATCAGATCATACATGCGGCGAAATCCACTGAAGGGTGCCGTAAACTGCAACGTGAGGGTGTCGCCGGGATTCACGCGAAACCCGGCCGCGTCCTTTCGAAAAATGCCCGTGGCGCGCCCTAAAAACTGGATCTCCGTCTTGGTGAAGAGAGGAGAGATAAACTCACGAGGACCGTGATCTTCGTTCCGGAGCGCAATGACGATCGGCTCGCCGGCGATTAACGTCAACACTTGTCCATGAGTTTGTGGTCCCTTCAGGATGGGATGGCCTCCTTCTTGGACGACGATCTCGACGTCCGCGGTCGCCGGCTTCGCTGAGGAATGTGCATGTTGGTGGTTGCCGGACGCGCCATCATGTGCCAAGGTCCTCTCAGGGGTAACGAGGACGATGGTCCCGGCAGTGACGGCCATCACTCCAGCGAACAACAGGGTCGATAGAAGGGTGTCGGTCGGTTTCATTTCCGCTTTCCGTCCCTCGCTATCCATGCTTGGGCTTCACGACAAATATCTCCCCTTGCAGGACATCACCGTGAAGTTTCCCGTGGACGTTACACCAGAACTTGAACAGCTCCCCATTGAAGTCCTTCGGCAGATCAAAGCGAAGGCCGACCGTTTCCCCCGGATCAATCCGTAGACCGTTGGCGGTATAGGTGTAGACAATCGTGGCTCTGCCCCAAAACTGGAATTCGACCTTCGCGAACAAAGGAGACACGAACTCATGCGGCAGCGTATCCTCATTGCGCACCTCCAGTGTAATCTCCTCCCCCGAAGACAAGGAGAAGGCCGGGTGCTCCGAGTGTTGCCCGGAGGCATTGCCTTTGACCATATGGAAGGCCTTCTCCTTGATGACGAGAATCACGTCGGGCTCATACTCGCGCTCCTCAGCTTGAGCAAAAGCGCCGCATGCTCCACCCGTCAAGACAATCGCCAGGACCACGAACGGCACAAGAGAAGAGTGCACCTCAACCTCCGCCAATCTCCCCTCTGTGATCGACGACCAGCACCTCACCGCGCATCTTGTCGCCGTGCTGCTTTCCATGGACGTTGCACCAGAAGACCTCATAGAGATTTTGGAACTCTCTGGTATCTTGAGGAACATCGAACGATAACCGGACCACTCGTCCCGGATCCACCCGCACGCCGGCCGCGTTCGGCAACTTCACGAACACCCCGTTGCCATCGAGCGCAAAGGGAATATTGAAGAGCATGGGGGACACGAACTCATGGGCCACAGAATCTTCATTCCTGAGCACGATATCGGCTCGCGAACCCGCCAACAGCATAAATCCTTTTGCCGTCTCTCCTCTGGCAATCTGAAACGTCTGCCCCGTCATCACCACTTCCGCATTCGGTTCCATATTCTGTGACCGGATCATTTGTGGACTCGCGGCGTCGGTTGCCGCGATCGTCGACGATTCCGCCGCAGCCGGGGCTGCAACAGCAAGGAGCGCGATCACCGATGCGCTTATACCGCCTATGTGCCTCATGATTCCTCCCTTCGTGCTAGAGGGTTACGCTCTTCCCGCACAGTGACGCTTTCTTCCGTGAAACCTTTCGAGTCTCCCACCTCCTTGGTTGTAGGGAGCCAAGGGTTTGTATGAAAGGCGCTGTTCTCCTTGTCATAAACAACTGCCTGCATTGCACATACCTGTGAAGCGAAGTTGAGAATGGCCTGAAAATTGAGCGAATTCGCGAGAGGAAGGTCAAATACGTGAATTATGTTTGAATCGGATCCGATCCGCTGTGCATCCGATCCGATTCCATCGGTTCTTTTCTCGAGGGAGCACTCAGAGTTTTTTTCTCTTCAAGAAATTTCAAAAGGACGATCCTGCTCTTCTCGCCAAGCTCTTCGCCTCAGAGGTCGAGGTACTTGCTACAACATCCGCATCGAGCAAGTTCATGCGCTTTGGGTTGCCGGGCAAATCGGCCACCGGGCAAGGCCGTTGCTGACGGTCACGTCATCCGATGTGGAAGATGTGCGCTAGGCCTTCGCCAATTAAGCGGCGTGACAGGATAGCCGCTTCTTGCAGCCGGTGTCGTGAGGTGTCTGGAAATTGATCAGAACGGGATGCGGAGGCCCATCTGGAATTCATTCGGGGTGAGACCCTGCCCAAACATGCTTCGAAGACCAGGATCAGTTGGACTGGAAGGGCTGATATTCAACGACCGGTCTACATCTGAGGAATAGCCGTGGCCAAAGCCTGCACCAATATAGGGCATGATCCTCGTCCCTTTCACCGAGTAGTTTCCGCTGATGGAGGGAATGTCCCGGAAAGGTTTCGAGGCCGTCATGGATTCGAGAGCTAAGGTAGCTTCCTGACCCACCACCTGGGTTTTCAAAGCAGCCGAATCGAGTTTGCCGATAGGCCCCTCACCCGCCTCTCCCAGATTGGAGAATGACAATAGGCCAAGCAAACATATGACCGATACGATCGCCGCAGGGCGCTTCATCTGCCAGGGTCCCCTTTCAATGGTTTTCAACATATAAACCGCAATATCGAGAAGTCAATATCCGCGCGCCAATGCGGCGCGCTTGATGGGAGTGTATCAGCGCCAGTGGTCCAGCTGCTGGAACGCGTGTTGCCCTAGGACCTTGAACCAGGACTGATACCTTTTCTCCGTCTCAATTTGGCTGATGACCGTTACTGAGGGAGAGAGGATTCCCGCGTGACGTAGGAAGGATTCAGCCTCGAAAGGGTTTCATTAATAAAGAGATGACGATGCGCTTCCAGCCCTTGACCGATAACATCGGCCGGCAACGTATCCCGATGGTACTGGCACACTCCCGAAAGAGTCGGAAGTGCCTGGAACAATTCCTCCAGCCGCCATTCATATTCAAGCAGCCGGGAAAAGTTTCTCTCCGGACCAAATTCCCAGCTCATGTCACCCGTCGCCCACAGACCGAGATACCCATCGTGTCGTGCCTGGCTCACGGCACCGCTCAAGAGATTGAGCATTCGATCGACATCGAACGATCCATTCGCAAGCTGCGGGTTGTCCGACGTCAGCACCAGGCTTCCTTTCTTTTCTTCTTCAGGGACATCGACACCCGCCGCGTACAGATAGGAGCGCAGACCGGCCACCATTGGCGGACTGTTGAGATACAGGCATCGATGGTGGTCCTGGAGCTTTTGCCGGATCACGGCTGCAAGCGCCGGTAGATGCGGGGCCGGAGAGCCTTCATAAACTAAGCATTGATGGCGTACGCCTTGCGCCATAGCCACATCCTTCGCAGTTCTTTTTGACCGGTATGTGAATGGGTCGTTCGAGCTGACTGGAGGGCCATAATACTATAAACGCTCCGAGCGACCAAGGGGGCTTCAAGGAACGACGAGGTCACCCCCTAATGTCCTAAGGCATCACATACCACCTAGTGTTTGCCCTACTATTGCATTCTCGCTCTTCGGTCTAAAAGTGGATTTCGTGCAACGATTCCCGGAGGTGCGTCATGTTCAGAACTTTTGTCTGGCTGGCTCTCTTTGGATTGCTAGTTGGTGGCTGTGCGAGCGATGGGAAGCAGAAACCGTCCAGCGACAGCTCGTCCCTGGCCGGCGCGACCGTCGTACCGGCCGACACCATGTCGGGCGGCGCAGCCGTGTCAGGCCCGACAATGGCCGCTGAGCAGGCCGGCACAGATTTCACGCCGCCCACAGCAAGCAAGAGCCGGAACGCGGCAGGAGTGGAAGAAGAGACGTTGGACACCTGTCTCGCTCGCATTCCCCGAGATGCAAGCGCCGGTCAGAGGTTGTTGGCGGAACAAACGTGCCGTCGCGATTTTGCGATCCGGCGCTAAAACAGTCACCTGGTTGTTTCGCCATCGAATAACGTCCTGCGGGCGTTGGCTCGATTGAGTACGTGATAGATGCTGCCTCCTGGCGCCGCCCGTAACGGCCGTCTCATCTCTACCCCTCCGCTCACACGCAAACCAAGTCAGCAAATGAGTGCCAAAACAACGGGGACATTCTGCTTTTTCTTAAGCCGTTTCCCACTTCCGTGGACGTCCCGGTGGACGAAGGCTGCCTTCAAGTCCAAGCATGGCCGCGGTTCGTTCCACCCACGTCCGCGTGCCAAATGGACTACCTCGATTCACGCTCATCCGGATCTGCTCCAAATGAATGCCCGCTGCGTCCTCGTTAATCCATGTGAGCCACGGCGACGGTCTCGCTACGGGACCCCTGTCGATCGCGGGCTCGCTCCCTGATCCGACCCAATGCCGCGCACTGGACCATCGCCAGTCTTCCGCACGCGTCACCAATTCCGCTCGGATCGGATTCTGTTCGATGTAGCGCAGCACCATGAGCAAGTGCTCGTCCTGTTCGATCGGAAACGCTTTGAACCGTCCTTGCCAGACGTGGCCGCTGGACTCGTACCACCGATGGTACCGGCGCACGTGCGCGGTCAACAACCATTGCATCCAACGACTCAAATCGCCGTCGCCATAGGGCCACAGCGCCAGATGAAAATGATTGGGCATGAGACAGTACGCGAGTACCCGCATCGGCAGCCGGCGGCAGGCGTCGCCCATAAGGGCGATGAAAGCTTGAAAGTCTCCATCGGCATGAAAGACGTGGGCACGGCCATTGCCGCGATTGATGACGTGATAGCAATACTGTCCGACAGAAGCCCGTGCAGTCCTCGGCATGGCGAGCGATCAGTCTCTCAGGTAGAGGCTGTCGTACTTTTCATGGGCGCTTCTACGCGGAATGAAGGAGAGTGGTCAAGGAGAAAACGCATTGGACGCGACAAAATACCAGCATTAAATGGAAATGAAACCGCGGTCTTGCTATGGTGCGTGACGCAGGAAAACCAGAATGTCCCCGTTTTATTCCTCACGCCGATTCAGGACATGATAGGCGAGGTCCCCAGCAGCGAGGCGAGGCCGGCGTGGCATGGCGGGGCTTGTATCGAAACCAGCATTAGCCGGTCAATAAACAAGTATTACGGTCAAGAAAAGACTCCCGACCCCTTTTCTTCGACCTGTCGACGTGCGAACGAAAGATAAAGTAGCCTGTCCCCTTTTTTCCTCTC
>DASTJX010000055.1:0-18652 GCA_035716265.1 Nitrospira sp. | reverse complement strand
CGAGGCTACGTCCCGGCGCGCTGCCATCGTCAAAACGGCGGTCAGGCTTGTCGGGGCGAGCACGATTCACATTAAGGGCCGACGCATTGCCTACGACTGCGCCGGCGTGACCCGAGCAATTTTTCTTGAGCACGGCATCGACCTATACGACAGCGCGGCGCCTGATCCAAAAGCCAACGGCGTGAAGCTGATCCATCGTCATGTCAACCGGCACGGCAAACTTCATCAGGGTCCGGCCGTCCGGCCCGGTGACCTCGTCTTTTTTGACAACACCTGGGATTACAATGGGGACGGCATGGCCAACGACCCTTTGACCCATGTCGGTATTGTGGAGCGCCAGGAAGCCGACGGCACCATAGTGTTCATCAGTCGGGTTGCCGGCGCCATCGAGCGCTACCGGATGAATTTGGCCCTCCCCCACGTCCATCGTACGACGGAAGGACGTCTCCTTAACGACTATCTCCGTCGAAAAGACTTCGACGATCCTGCCAGGGCCGCCTATCTGACCGGGGAGCTGTTTGCCGGCTTCGGCAGTCCGACCGGGCTATAACCCCCCCCAGGCGGCAGGGCGGACCAAGCACTTTTGCGTAATTGCGCTATACTTCCTCCTATCGGGCACCGTGCAGTTCTATTCTTGAGGAGGAGCTATGGCGAAGACAGCGACCTATTGCAGCGAGTGTTACAACAAGGTCGGCCGGGTCGAAGACGCAGTGGTCAAAGCGGCAGAAGCCTCCGGGAAAACGCCCATGACCGGGCAAGGCACCTGCTGCAAGTGCAACAAGGCTACGATCGTGGTCTACTACGAGGGCTAAACTTTAAGCCCCTCGATGGCCTCATGGCGCGGAAATCCGTGCTAGGCATGGCCACTATTTTCCGTCTCATCGAATTCGTTGATGAGTTCTTCTAGGTCATCGAGTTCATCGGGCGGGATTTCTTGAAATTGGACGCCAAACGTCTGCTCGTCAACCCATTGCACCGTCGCCTCCGGAATCGACAACGGTTCCTCCAATCCCGGAATCACGAGGCGAACCATGATCGTCTTCCCCGGGAACACGTCGACATCGCTCGAAAATCTCGCTCCGCCGAGCGAGAGATCGAGCGTATGCCCTTCGATTTCATGAGAATTCCCCAACAACAATCCCCGAATCTGAACCGGAACACGCCGGTGTTTCCGTCGTTCCATCTTGAGTCACCTCTCAAAAGACGGTGGCGAGAAGAATACCTCGCTTGAGAGGAGAAAGCATCCCCTTCGTGTATGTGCGAGAGGCTGGCCGATTCGTACAAGCCTGCTACACTTGACATATGGGAGCGTCATCTCACACGACGGCGCTGGTTCCCGTGGATCCACGCCGCCGGACGGTCTTGTCGATCCGCGAAAGCCTCATCGGGCTTCACGGTGCTCTCATCCTTGCCGAGCAGCAAACCTATGAACGCTTGAGTGGACCGGTGCGATCCATGGAAGTGTTGATCGAACTGCTCCAAAAACACCCCTGGTTCACGTGGCTGCACCCGATCGCCGATCTGCTTGTTCGCATTGATCACCTGCTGCAAGACGATGCGTGTGACATCACCGGCGAGAATGTGGCGCATCTCCTGGGAGAAATCGACAACCTGCTTCATCCATCCGTCGATGGGGAAGGATTCGAACGAGCTTACTATGAAGCGCTCGAGCGGGCTCCCGATGTTGTGCTCGCCCACTTTCGAATACGAACGCTGTTGACCACGGCTGCATAGCTCACGAAGCTCTGTTAGGATGCGAGTGAGGAGCAGCCATGCGGTGGAAGAAGCAGGTTCGCAGGAGCATGATCGCCGGGGCGCTGGTGGCAGTCTGGATCGCACAGCCTGATTGGATACTCTGCGAAGTGCCGAGCGACACTCGGGTTACGGCCGACCTCAAGACCCCCATAGGCTTAGGGACGGGCTCCCTTTCTACAGGGGAATTTCGTCTTCCTCCTGCGCTGCATTCCGAGTGGAATGCCCATGAACAAACAACCACGCCGCTCGGCGTGCCGTCGCCGCCTCACAGGCTTACCCCGGCTCCGGTGCTTCCCTTTCACCCTAACCGCCACCTGATACCATCCCCGACATCCCCACCGCATGCTCCGTTGGGTGGCGGACAGCTTGGCCGCTGACGTGGACGATTGTCGTCGAATTTGCGTCAACGGACAGACACATTTTTTCTGCGACCTGATACAATGGACGTATGGCACGAACACTCGATTCCTCAACGGAAGCCGGCGCGGGCTTGCGGCACTTGCTGATGGAGGTTCGCCGCGGACTGTTAGCCCTGCATAAAGCCCTCATCGTGGCCGAGCAGTTGACGTATGAGCGCATCAACGGCCGGGTAGGGTCGACCGGACAACTGTTGCAGCTGGTGTTGAACGACCCATGGTTTACATGGCTCCATCCTCTGTCGCAACTGGTCATTCGCGTGGATGAATTATTGGAGGAAGGAGAGGAACTGACGACCGTTGAAGTGGAACATTTTCTCGCCGACGTCCGCGCTTTGATCCGTCCATCAGAAGAGGGGGACGGGTTCGAGCGCAGCTACTACGAGGCGCTGCAACGCGAACCGGATGTCATCTTCGCGCACGTTGAAGTGAAGAAACTGGTTACCAAGGCAGCGGCCTGACGCGGGTCTTGACAGGTCTTCAGAAAAAGACAGGCGGCCGTTTGCTCATGACGGGCCGCCTGTTTTGTGTTCGTGCCTAGCTGTTACTGGTTTGCTCGAGCCTTATCCCGCCCATGCTTTCCGTGTTGGCCCGCCGCTTCATCCGCACGATCAAGACCATGCTGCTTGTTGACCTTCTTGCCGTGGCCTTTTGCTTTTCCTTTGCCTTGTCCCTTCGACTGCTTGTCAGCCTTTTTCTCTTCGCCCATGCCGGGCGCCTGAGACGGCACTCGCGCAGGCGGAGCTGTCATCATTTCTTGATTAGGAGCCGGCTCAGGAGCAGGTTCCGTCATAGGAGCCTGCGCAAGAGCGCTAGCGCACACGGTAAGAAATGCGGCAGCGGTCAGAACGGAAATTGTCTTCGTCATCCTATCTCCTCCTGGTGAATTCCCAGTAACGGGGGCCAATCCCCTGCGATGGGCGTCACACATAGAGCAAACTAGATGCCAATTCCCCCGCCATGGCCAACCTCTGGTTCCACGTGGGGTTGTCCCTTTTTTTCGTTCAAGGGGTGTGCCTAAACTGTGCCGCCAGCGCAGCAAGAGGGATACAGTCCCGAGCATTTTCGGCTCACCGATCTGCTTATTCCTTCAGAAAAGATGTCGTTATTCGTCGCTGTCTACCGACGCGTCATCATAGTATTTCTCGCGGAAAATGGGACAAAGCCCCTTCGCTTGAATGATGCGCGTGACTTCCGTAATCATTCCGCTGTTGCCGCAGAGATACACGGCCAATTGCTTTACATCCTGTATCTGGCGCGCGATCAGCGTCGTTACTCTACCGGAGGCTCCCGCCCAGCCGGGCTCCGGTCGTGAGAGCGTGATCACATGCGAGTGTTCCGGACGCTCGCGGCTCAGCCGGCTCAATTCCTCCTCATAATACAAATCGTGCTGGCTGCGGAGCCCCCAAAAGACGGTCGTGCGACTCGGCAGAGGCCGTTCGGCGTTGGCCAACAGCATCGATCGAATCGGAGCAATACCGGTGCCCGTGGCCACGAGCAACAAGTCTCTTGTGGGATCCTCCCGGAGGTAGAAGTTACCGGCCGGTCCGGAAAAGTTCGTTGTGTCACCTTCGTTCAGTTTGAAGAGAAACGTAGACCCCGGCCCGTCCGGAACAAAATTGAGGAGCAAGGAAACGGTAGTACGGGCGCTCGGAGCAGAGGCGATGGAATACGGTCGAGTCACCGTCCGGCCTGTTCGGGCATCGGGCACCTCGAACGAAACGAACTGACCCGCTTTGAACCGAATCTCCGGTGGCTCCGACAACCGGAAGTCGATCTGACGGACGTCATGGGTGAGTTGGTGGATGGCAATCACCTTCGCTGAAAAACGCTGCACGGAAGACATGACGTCACTCCCTGAAACGCGTATCTTACCAAGGGAGCTTGCCGAAAAGGAAAATGAGACCTCACCAGCGTCTGGCAGAGGCCAGCATGGTGCCTGCAGCTTCGGGGGAAAGTGGTTTGGAGAAGAAATACCCTTGACCGTATTCGCAGCCCAGCGAACGCAGGATGGCAAGCTGCTCGGCGGTTTCAACGCCCTCGGCGATCACTTGCCGTCCGAGTTGGTGGGCCAGGGCAATGATAGTTTTTACGATCGCCAACGCGTCGTCGTCGTTGCCCAATCGACGGACGAACGACTGATCGATCTTCAGAAATTGGATGGGTAACTGCTGGAGGTGGCTGAGCGAGGAATATCCGGTTCCGAAATCGTCCAGGCAGGTGTCGACATGCTGTTCCTTGATCTCTGCGAGCACGCGGTTGACGGCCTCGGGGTTCTGCATCATTTCCGATTCGGTGATTTCAATCTTGACGCTCGCGGCATCAATGCCCGATTTGTCGAGGACGTGTTTGATGAGCAGCGCCAGGCTGTCCTGAGCAAATTGCTGGATGGAGAAATTGACGCTGATGGTGAGCGGGCGGATGCGGGGAAATTGATCGTGCCAAAGCTTCAGCTGGCGACATCCTTCGCCGAGACACCATTCACCAATGCCTTTCATCAAGCCCAGCTCGGTCGCGATATCCAAAAACGCATCAGGCTTGGTTAATCCGTACTCCGGGTGTTGCCATCGCAACAACGATTCAAACCCTGTGATCCGCCCTTCTTGCAACTGGACGATCGGCTGGTAGGCCAGTCGAAACTCCTTGCGGTGCAGCGCCTGCCTAAGATCTCCTTCCATTTTCAGCCTGGCCATGGCCTGCTGGTGCATCGCTTTGTCGAAGATGACGAATCCCGCACGGCCTGTCGCCTTGGCTTGTAGCATGGCTGTCGTCGCATCACGCAGCAGAGGCTCTCCGTTTTCATACCCTGTATGATTGCAGGCGATCCCGATGTAGGGCGTCAGGAACACTTCACGGTTCTCCAACGTGAACGGGGTGGCAAACTCTTGGAGCAGACGGTCAGCCACACGCGTCGCATTGCCCATCGCCTTGAGATTATCGATCAGGAGTGTAAACGCATCTCCCTCCATCCGGGCGAGCGTGTCAGCCGACCGGATCCTACGCAGAATTCGCTGGCTGACTTCGATCAGGAGCCGGTCAGCAGACGAAACTCCCAAGCCGCTGTGCACCACCGTCAAGCCGTCCAGGTTCAAGTGCAGAAGGGCGAATAGATGGGCGGGTTGGCGGCGGCTCTGTAGAAACACACGATCCAAACGATCCATGAATAGGGCCCGATTCGGCAGGCCGGTCAGCGAATCGTGGAACGTTTCCAAAAACAACCGCTGCTCAGCTTGGCGTTTTTCTTCGACCAACCGCTTTCGTTCCAGCGCCTGCGTGACCGCATGCCCGAGCCTTGCGAGTCGGTCTTTCAAGAGGTAGTCCGATGCGCCGGCCTTCATACACTCAACCGCCATATCCTCGCCCATGCAGCCGGAGACGATGATGAACGGAAGGTCCAGCCCTCGTTCTTTCATCAGCTTGAGTGCATCCTGCGCCGTGAACTGCGGCATGGAAAAATCGGCAAGGATGAAATCCGGCGGCTGATCCAGTTCTCGGAGGTACGCGTCCTTGGAATCCACGCGGCGGAAGGTGGGGTCATACCCTGACTCCCGCAGCGCTTCAATCATCAATTCCGCATCGGCTGGTGAATCTTCGAGTATCAGGAGATTGAGGTTCGTTGACATGTCAGTCTCGAGCGAGGTCGGACCGCTCCGCTGGAAGCCGTCCTTCCTGCAATGCACACGTACGATGCAGTATAGAGGGAGACAAGCCAACCACCAAGAAATGTCATGAAGTTATCGGCACCTAAGAAGGAACCCTCGTAGGACCGCGGAGGCAACGAATAGACAGGATTCCGAACTCCCCCGACGCGCTACACGATCTGCTCCGCAGGCCAGGAGAAGACGCGAAGGGCCGGCTTTTCCCAGCCGGGATGTTTTGCCGCCTCCGCATACCATTGTTTGACGGCCGTGGCGACTCGCGCCGCATGATCGGGGTCCAACGAGACGAAGATGACTGAATTCGTGCCGGGGTAAAAGGCCAGGCCTTCCGCAGGCCCGGTCTCGCCGTAACCAACCGTTTCATTGATTTCAGTAAACGCCTTCACGTGACAACGATCGAGCAATTCATGCACACGTTCTTTCAGTGACGCACGGAACACGACCATGAGCATGTGCATCCGTAGTTTCCTCCTTCGTTATCGGCGAGCGTCACAAGCGGCTCTCTTCCAAGTCGATCACTTCTGTCCAGGTCGAATAGAGGGAAGCGAGATCACTGCCCCCAGTTTCTGGCCTACCTACACGTGCTTCAGTTGGATGAAGTCGCTGACCAATTACCTGCTCGCACGAGAGGACCGAGCATACGCTTGATGAGCGGCTACTTATTAGGCGGGAGTTTGTTCGCGGATCTACCGGCTTGCAGATACTTATCGATTCCCGCCGCCATCTTTCGGCCTTCGGCGATCGCCCACACGATTAAGGACGCGCCGCGCTTCGTGTCCCCGCCGGCAAAGACTCCCTCGAGGTTCGTCATGAAGTTGTCGTCAACGGCAACGGCGCCGCGGGAGTCGTAGGCCACCCCGAGATGGTCGAGAAGGCCGTTCTTGACAGGTCCGGTGAAGCCCATTGCTAGCAGGACCAGATCCACGTCCATCGCAAATTCGGTGTTCGGAACCGGCGTAAACTTGCCGCCTTCGAACTTCACGCGTTGCGCATGAAGCTTGGTGAGATGGCCGTTGTGGCCGGTTAACTTGGTCGTCGCGACGCTCCACTGACGGTCGCATCCTTCCTCATGGGCATGAGAAGTCCGCAACTGCATCGGCCACAGCGGCCAGGGCGTCGACTCGGCACGTGTCGGAGGCGGCTCGGGCAGTAACTCGAACTGGTGCACTTCCACACAGCCTTGACGGTGCGTGGTTCCCAGACAGTCAGATCCGGTGTCTCCCCCGCCAATAATGACAACCCGCTTGCCCTTGGCGGTGATCGGTTCGTCGCTGATCGGAATGCCTGCGGTGCGCTTGTTTTGCTGCGTCAGATATTGCATCGCCAAATGCACGCCTTTTAATTCCCTTCCAGGAATCGGCAGTTCACGCGCCTGCTCGGCTCCCATCGTGAGGCCCACCGCATCGAACTGTGCGCGCAATTGTTCGCCCGTAATATCTGTGCCGACGGTGACACCCGTTTTGAATTCCACCCCTTCGGCCTTGAGCTGCTCGAGGCGGCGATCGATCACCCACTTTTCCATTTTGAAATCAGGAATGCCGTAGCGAAGCAAGCCGCCGATACGGTCCGCTTTTTCAAAGAGCGTCACACTGTGGCCTGCGCGCGCGAGTTGTTGCGCTGCCGCGAGCCCGGCCGGCCCCGATCCGACGATTGCCACGGTTTTTCCGGTTTTTGCCACCGGCAGAACGGGAAATACGAGGCCTTCATTGAACCCTCGATCGATGATGTTCCATTCAATCACTCGGATGGACACCGGTTCTTCATTGATGCCGAGCACGCAGGCGCCTTCGCACGGGGCCGGACAGAGGCGGCCGGTGAATTCAGGAAAGTTATTGGTGGTGTGCAGGGTCTTGAGGGCATCTTTCCACCGCCCCCGATAGACGAGATCGTTCCATTCAGGTATGAGATTGACGACGGGGCATCCGGTGTTTCCCTGACAAAACGGCACGCCGCAATCCATGCAGCGCGCCCCTTGAATTTTGAGTCTGTCCTCGGAAATGGGCTCGTACATCTCCTTCCAATCAAGCACACGGAGCTCGACCGGTTTCCGCTTCGGGCCCTCGCGGGCGTATTTCATGAAACCTTTTGGGTCTCCCATGGCTGCTTAGCTTCTCATCCTTCGAATCATCATTGGCTCTTCATCTGAGAACGCACGACGCTTCACGCTCAGTGTACGGCGCTGGCTTTGCGTTTACGTTCTTCGAGGACGCGTTTATAGTCGACCGGCATAATCTTGACGAATTTCGGCAGCGTGGCATCGAACGCATCGAGCACCTGTTTGGCCTTTCGGCTGCCCGTATACATGAAGTGCTTGGTAATCAGATCGTGCAGCTGCCGCTTGTCTTCCTTTGTCGAGACCGGCTCGAGCTCGACCATGCCTGTATTGCACCGGCTCTGGAATCTCCCGGCATCGTCCAGCACGAAGGCGATGCCGCCGGACATGCCTGCGGCAAAATTGCGACCGGTCCGGCCGAGCACCACGACGACCCCTCCGGTCATGTATTCGCACCCGTGATCGCCCGTACCTTCGACGACCGCCCGTGCCCCGCTGTTTCGCACGGCAAAGCGCTCCCCGGCCATCCCGTAGAAGTAGGCCTCACCTTGCGTCGCTCCATATAGCGATGTATTGCCGATAAGGATCGTGTCCTCGGGGTTGAACAACACGTTCTTCGGCGGATAGACGATGATCTTGCCGCCGGACAAGCCCTTACCGATATAGTCGTTGGATTCACCTTCCAAGGTGAGCGTCACCCCCCTGGACAGAAAGGCCCCGAACGATTGACCGGCCGACCCAGTGAACTTAATCGAGATGGTGTCCTCCGGCAGTCCTTCCAACCCATACTTCTTTGCGATCTTGCTCGAGAGCACCGTGCCGGTGGTCCGGTTCACATTCTTGATCGGCAGGTCGAGCTTGACCTTCTCCCCCTTTTCAATGGCCGGCTTGCAGAGTTCAACGAGCGTGTTATCCAGAATGCAGTTCAGCCCATGGTCCTGTTTCTGCACGCAATAGCGCGGCACTTCCGGTGCCACGTCCGGCATGGTCAATAACGGTGTCAGGTCCAGTCCCTTCGCCTTCCAGTGATCGACGGCCTTCGTGATCTTGAGTTTGTCCACGCGACCGACCATCTCGTTGATCGTGCGGAACCCCAGCTTGGCCATGAGCTGCCGCGCCTCTTCGGCGACCAAGAATAAATAGTTCACGATGTGTTCGGGCTTCCCATTGAACTTTTTCCGCAGCTCCGGATCCTGGGTGGCGATTCCCACCGGGCAGGTGTTCAAATGGCACTTGCGCATCATGATGCAGCCTTCGACGATCAACGGCGCTGTCGCAAAGCCGTACTCTTCGGCGCCGAGCAAGGTCGCGATGACGACATCTCGCCCAGTTTTCATCTGGCCGTCCGTTTCGACGCGGATGCGCCCGCGCAAATCGTTGAGGACAAGAGTCTGGTGGGTTTCCGCGAGACCCAGCTCCCAGGGAATTCCGCCATATTTGATCGAAGAAAGCGGTGAGGCACCGGTTCCCCCGGAATCGCCGCTGATCAGGACCTTATCCGCATGCGCCTTCGATACGCCCGCGGCGACGGTGCCGACACCGACTTCGGCCACCAGTTTGACGGACACGGCTGCGTCCGGATTGCTGTTCTTGAGGTCAAAAATGAGCTGCGCCAGGTCTTCGATTGAATAGATGTCATGGTGCGGCGGCGGCGAAATGAGCTGGACGCCGGGCGTCGCATAACGGAACTTCGCGATGTTTTCGTCGACTTTGTGGCCTGGCAGCTGTCCGCCCTCACCCGGCTTGGCGCCCTGCGCCATCTTGATCTGCAATTCCCGGGCATTCACCAAATAGTGGGCGGTCACCCCGAAGCGGGCGGATGCGACCTGTTTGATATAGCTGTTCTTGGAATCGCCGTTCGGCAGCGGTGTAAATCGTTCGGGATCTTCGCCGCCTTCGCCCGTGTTGCTCTTGCCGCCCAGACGGTTCATCGCGATGGCCAACGTCTCATGCGCTTCTTTGCTGATTGATCCGAAGGACATCGCCCCCGTGTTAAACCGCTTCACGATGTCACTCGCGGGCTCCACCTCTTCGAGAGGCAGCGGAGTGTGCTCGAACTTAAAATCAAGAAGGCCCCGCAGGTTTGACCGGCGCGTGCTTTCGTCGTTCACCAGTTGCGCAAACTCGGCATAGGTTTTTGGATCATTCGACTTGCTGGCGTGCTGAAGCTTGTAAATGGTGTCGGGGTTCCAGTTATGGTGCTCTCCCTGGATCCGGTAATGTATCTCGCCGCCGAAATCGAGCTGCCGAATGGCGGCAGGCTCGTAGGCGACGCGATGCCGCCGCAGGGTCTCTTCGCCGATCTCCCGGATCCCCACGCCTTCCACCCGTGACGGCGTGCCGGTGAAATAGCGATCAATAATCTCGTGGTTCAATCCGATGGCCTCGAAAATCTGTGCACCGCAATACGACTGGACGGTGGAGATGCCCATCTTCGAGAAGATCTTGAGGAGGCCTTTATTGATCGCCTTGATAAACTTGCCTTCCGCCGTCTGTGCATCAAGCCCTTCCGGCAGATAATTGTCGCGCTCCATGTCGACGAGCGATTCAAACACCAGATAGGGATTGATGGTTCCGGCGCCGTAGCCGATCAGGCAGGCGAATTGATGGACGTCCCTGGGCTCGCCCGTTTCGAGAATCAGTCCCACCTCGGTTCTGGTACACTCGCGCACGAGATGATGATGAACTGCGGAGATGCCCAGCAGACTCGGAATCGGCGCCCACTCTTCGTCGACCCCCCGGTCACTCAAGATCAGGAACTTGTAGCCGTCCTTGATCGCTTGAGAGGCGTCTCTGCACATGGCGTCCACCGCGGCGCCCAATCCGTCAGGTCCTTCGGCTACACGAAAGAGCATGCGCAGCGTTTTGCTCTTGAAATGTGGATCGGAGATGCCGCGGATTTTTTGCAGGTCGGCATTGGTGAGAATCGGCTGTTGCACCTTGATCCGGCGGCAGGACTCCGGCGACTCGTCCATCAAGTTGGGCTTCGGACCGATGTTCGTCACGAGCGACATCACGAGTTGCTCGCGGATCGGATCGATCGGCGGGTTCGTCACCTGGGCAAACAGCTGCTTAAAGTATTTGAACAGCAGTTGCGGGCGCTCCGACAGCACCGCCAGGGGCGTATCGGTCCCCATCGATGAGATGGCTTCTTCGCCGGTCACGATCATCGGCGTGATGACCATTTTGAGCTCTTCTACCGTGTACCCGAATGCCTGCTGCCGCTGGCGGATGGTCGGATGGTCCGGCTGCGGGACGTTCAACGGTTCCGGTAGTTCGTCCAGTGAAACGCCGTACTGCGTCACCCAACTGCGATACGGCTTGCGGCCGACGATGTCCGCTTTGATCTCCTCGTCGTCGATAATGCGGCCCTGCACCGTGTCGACCAGAAACATCCGCCCGGGCTGCAACCGGCCCTTCATGCGGATCTGCTTCGCCTCGACGGGCAAGACGCCCGCTTCCGACGCCAGCACAACCGTGCCGTCCGTGGTGACCTGATAGCGGCAGGGGCGGAGACCGTTGCGGTCCAGTGTCGCACCGATCATCCTGCCGTCTGTGAAACAGACCGCGGCCGGACCGTCCCAGGGCTCCATCATGGCGGCGTGATATTGATAAAACCCGCGGCGATCCAGATCCATCTGCGTATTGGCAACCCACGGCTCGGGAATCAGCATCATCATCGCGTGGGGCAGAGACCGGCCGCCCAGCAGTAAAAACTCGAGCGCATTATCGAGACAAGCTGAGTCGCTTTGCTGCTCGTACACGATGGGGAACACCTTTTCCATGTCCTTGCCGAACAGCTCTGAATGGAGCCGTCCCTGCCGGGCCTTCATCCAATTCACATTGCCCTTGAGGGTGTTGATTTCGCCGTTATGGCAGATGTGACGATAGGGATGGGCGAGCGGCCAGGTCGGAAAGGTGTTGGTACTAAAACGGGAATGGACGAGCGCCAGCGCGCTGACCATGCTGGCATCTGTGAGATCCTGATAATACGCTCCCATTTGATGCGGCAGCAGCAAACCTTTGTAGACGATCGTGCTGGCGGACAGACTGGGGATGTAAAAATGTTCGCGGCCTTGAATGGCCGATTCGCGCACGGCTTTTTCGACCAGCTTGCGGATCACGTAGAGTTTTCGCTCAAATTGCGACTCGTTGAGCATGTCCCGCGCAATGAATACTTGGCGCATGTAGGGCTCAGTTTTACGGGCCTGCACGCCGATCGTATCGCTTTTGACCGGCACGTCGCGCCATCCGAGCAGCCGTGAGCCTTCTTTCTCGATGATGGTGCGGAACAAGCTTTCACATTGCTGCCGAGCGGCGGCATGGGGAGGCAGGAACACCTGGCCGACGCCATATTCGCCGGCCCCAGGGAGGCTCACGCCCACATCACCCGCCGCGCGCTGCAGGAATTGATGAGGCACTTGCAGGAGTATTCCCGCGCCGTCACCGGTACAGGGATCACATCCCTGTGCGCCACGATGGGTGAGATTTTCGAGCACTTGGAGGCCCTGACGGATGATGTCGTGCGATTTGTGGCCCTTGATGTTCACAACAAAGCCAATCCCGCACGAATCTTTTTCGTATTGAGGATCGTAGAGCCCTTGCTTCGCTGGAAGCCCTGGAAGTTCCATTTTTACCTATCCCGTGAAAAAGGCAGGTCTTTTCCTGTTGAGTAGAGGCCCAATCGAGAGGAATAAGGGATGCGGAAACCCCTTGCTCGCGAGGCATGTGTTCATTCAAATTCGTGAGTCACATTAATGGAAGGCTGATTCTTCTGTCAAGCCGACAATGCATGGATTTCTCCGCGTTTCCCTTGACTTTGTTTCATCCGCTGCCCTACCATCCGCCGCATGCCACAGGGTCCTGTCACCTCCACGATTCACACGATGGCGGACGTATGGGATGCCTACCGGAGTGAGCTTGACGGTGTCGAAGATCGCATACACCAGAATCTGACTTCCAGCGTCGCCCTTGTCAATACGGTCGCTGCGCATATTCTCAACAGCGGGGGCAAGCGCATCCGGCCCCTCCTGCTGTTGCTCTGCGCGCGCCTCTGCGGCTATGCGGGCCGCGAGCACCATCAGCTTGGCAGCCTCGTCGAGTTTATCCACACGGCCACCCTGCTCCATGATGACGTCGTCGATGATGCCGACATCAGACGGGGCCGTCAAACCGCTCGAAAAGTCTGGGGAAATCAGGTCAGCATCCTTGTGGGCGACTACCTCTATTCCAAGGCGATGTGCCAGGTCGTCGAATTCCGCAGCCAAAAGATCAACGAAGTGCTCGCCGAAGCCTGCAAGAAAATGGCTGAAGGTGAAGTACTCCAGCTGTACTACAATGGCAACCCTGCGATGCCGGAGGGCGACTACATTAAGATCGTCGAGCACAAGACGGCGGGATTGATCGCCGCCTCCTGTCGGATGGGTGCGATTTTGGCCGATGCGTCCGAGGCACAGCAGGACTGCGTATTCCGATTCGGACAATATCTGGGCATCGCGTTCCAAGTCGTCGATGACACATTAGACTATACGGCGAACGGCGCCTCTTTAGGGAAGACGCTCGGCCAGGATCTCCGCCAGGGGAAAGCGACGCTCCCACTCCTTCATTTATTGAGCCATTGTTCCGACAGGGATCGGCAGATGATCAAAGACCGGATGGAAACACGCACCTTGACGGAAGGCGATTTACAGCGGCTGATCGACTTGATGGACGAGTCTGGATCCATCGTCTACGCCTTGAATCATGCTCAAACCTACATCACCGCCGCCAAGCGAGAGTTGGGACAGTTCGAAGAGAGCACCGCGAAACGCGCGCTCTCGGTAGCCGCAGATTACATGGTGACCCGCGACCGGTAGCCGCTCAAGCGTGGTCTCAAGCCGTTTGGCATGAGACGGGCAACACGCGGAAAAGGCGGCCCAGCCTTTGAAGGAACCCGCAGGATGGTTAAGGACCGTCCCGCGCGGCCGCAGCACACGACTTTCAACATCCTGCAGAGAGGAACGCATGGCACAGATCATTCCATTTCGGGGAACGTTGTACGACCTATCGTCGATCGGGTCCGTCCGCGACGTCGTGTCTCCGCCCTATGACATCATCGATACCGCAGGGCAAAAAGCGTTGCACGACAGGCATCCGCAAAATATCATCCGCCTCGAGTTGGGGATTGATGAGCCTGGCGACAATGCCACAAACAACCGGTATATGCGCGCAGCCGAGACTTTGAGGCTCTGGATCGCACGTGGCGCGCTTAAACAGGACGCCCAACCGGCCCTCTACTACCACACCATCGAATACGTGCCACCATCATCGGACGCCCGCGGGCCGAAGAAAACGCTGCGGGGTTTTCTGACGACGACGAAACTCGAGCCGCTGGACTCTGGTCACATCTATCCACATGAAAACACAAGGTCGGCGGCAAAGACAGACCGGCTGAATCTGCTCAAGTCATGCAAAGCGAATCTCAGTCCGATCTGGCTGCTCTATTCGGATCCCCACAATACGATCTTGGGCTTGCTTGAAAAGGCCGTGAAGGGCCAGCCCGCTCGGATCGATTTCGAGGACGACAGTGGCTGCCGGCAGCGGCTGTGGGCGGTGACCGATCCATCCATCCTTCAGCAAATCGTGGACATCATGGCCAGCAAGCCGCTCTTCATTGCCGACGGCCATCACCGGTACGAAACGGCGCTCAATTATCAGCGCTTCCGACGGGAAACGGACGGGCCTTCCGGCGATTTGAAGCCATATGACAGCGTCCTCATGCTGTTATCCCCGCTCGAAGACCCTGGCTTGACTGTGCTTCCCACTCACCGTGTGATCACGACCCCGGTACCGCCTTGTGAGCCGGTCACCGCCCGTTTGGCTGATACCTTCGACTTGACGGAGTTTTCCTTTACGGCGGCAACGAAGGTCGCAGTGCGAGAACAATTCCTGGAAGCATTGCGCATCAATGGACGAACCGCTCCGACCTTCGGTCTCGCACTCAAGGGAGATGTTCGCTATCTGATGCTCTCGCTCAAAGCGGCGCACCGTCCTCCCGCTGATGTTTCGCCGCGTATGAAACTGGATGTCTCACTACTTCAACAGTTGGTCGTGAGCGTCCTTTGCCCGACACAACAAGAACAAGAAGCCATTGTATACACCAAGGACGATCACGAAGCGCTCGATTGGGCAGGTGATGGAGCAGGGACGGCCGCCCTGCTCCTCAATGCGACCAAAGTGAGCGAAGTGCAGGCCGTGGCAACAGCGGGCGAACGAATGCCGCACAAATCAACGTACTTTTATCCTAAACCGCTAACGGGGCTCGTCATCCACGTCATGGAATGATGACCGGAGGATCTGACATCAATCGGGGGGATTCGCGATGGACGGCAAACACGTGAAAGCTAAGATTCTCATCGTGGACGACGATCAGGACATTGCGACGATGCTGGAAGACCGCCTTCAGGCCTCCGACTATGGCACGATCCTCGCCCAAGACGGCGTCCAGGCCTTGGAGAAAGTGGAGCAGGAAGCACCTAGCCTCATGCTCTTGGACCTCGACATGCCCCGCCTCGGCGGTCTCGAGGTACTGAAACGCCTGCCGACGATCAAACAAGCCGAGGATATTCCGGTCATCGTCATGACCGCCCACGGCTCAATTGAAGCGGCTGTCGAGGCGATGAAGCACGGGGCATACGATTTCCTCACGAAGCCCCTCGACAAGGACCATCTGCTGATTGTGATCGGCAAGGCGCTCGAGCGTGCGTCGTTGAAGAGGCATGTCGCCTGCCTCAAGTCGGAGGTGGACAGTCGCTACGCATCGATCATCGGCACCAGTACCAAGATCAGGGCCGTCTTGGAAGCTGCTCAGCGCGCCGCGAAGTCCGACGCCGGCGTGCTCTTGCTGGGCGAGAGCGGCACGGGGAAGGAACTGCTTGCGCGGTCCATCCATCAATGGAGTCCGCGCCATGCCATGCCGCTGGTCGTCATCAATTGCGTTGCCTTGACCGAGACCTTATTGGAAAACGAATTGTTCGGTCATGAGCGCGGCGCCTTCACCGGCGCCGACCGTCTGCAAAAAGGCAAGCTTGAAATGGCCGATGGGGGCACCGTGTTTCTCGATGAAATCGGAGACATGTCGCTCCCGCTGCAGTCCAAGCTCTTGCGTGTGCTACAGGATCGGGAATTTCATCGTGTCGGCGGGACGAAACTCGTGTCGGTGAATATCCGGATCATCGCCGCCACCAACAGGGATCTGAAGCAAGCCGTCAAGGATGGAGATTTCCGCGAAGATCTGTTTTTCCGTCTCAATGTGATTGGCCTGACTCTGCCACCGCTGCGCGACCGGCTGGAGGATTTTTCTGCATTAGCAAAATTTTTCTTGAGCCGCCATGCCAAAGAAGCCAAGCGGCCAGGCATGTGGTTCAGTCCTGCTGCCCTGGACGCCTTGTCCCACTATTCCTGGCCGGGCAACATCCGAGAACTGGACAATGTCATCGCCCGGGCCGTCATTCTGAGCCAGACCGATCTCATCGAACCCGAAGTGTTGGCACTCGATTTCAATTCACCGGTCGTGAAAGAGGATGTCGTGCCGTATCTCAGGATGCCTTACCACGAGTCGATGGACGCACACAGCCGGCATATCATCGAGCAGGCCTTAAACGATTCCGACGGCAACCAGACGAAAGCCGCCGAGCGCCTCAAGCTCCAACGCACCTACCTGGCCCGGCTGCTCAAACAGCAGCGGCTGAAACTCGAAGCAAGAGGCGATGAGACGGACGAGGACGTCACCACGCAGGCCGCGAAGCTATGAAGAAGATTGTTGAAAGCTGTACAAAAAGACGATCGTTCCCACCCGCCCCATCTCAGCGTGCCAAGACGAGTCTTTCTAAGCGAATGGAGCGGCCGGCAACCGTTCACTGAGCCGAATCAGACCGCTGGTGGCATCGTGTTCTGCCTGTGCATAGCGCTCGGGCGTACCCACATCCGACCAGTAGCCCATCAGTTCGTAGCCGGCCACCGCTTCACCCCGCTGAATCGCCGCGACGTACGCATCGATGATCGAAGACGCTCTGCCCTTGGGCACGTCCCGCAAGAGGCGCGGGCTGAGGATGTGAATGCCGGCGAACATCAGCGGTTTCGTCGCACCGACGTCCGTCTTGCCGCGACCCGTGATCCGAACGATACGGTCATCCATGTCCACTTCGACCAATCCCCAGCGCGCTGCATCGGGATCCGACCGCAGCACCAAGGTTGCCGCCGCCTCCCGCCGCTGATGCACGGTATACAGCGCGTCGAGGTCCAGCTCAAACAGCGTATCGCCGTTCAGGATCAGCATAGGCTCTCCAGAGAAATGGGATTCCGCCTGTTTGATGCCGCCGCCGGTCCCGAGAATCACCGGTTCATGCGAGTAATAGATCTTGAGCCCGTACTTTGATCCGTTCCCGAGCGCCTGCTCGATCATGGGGCCCAAATGGTGCAAGTTGATGACGACGTCATGGATGCCATGACGTTTCAGGAGCAGCAGATTCCACACGATCAAGGGTGTCCCCCCGATTGGAAGCAGCGGTTTGGGGATCGTATTGGTGAGCGGCCGCAGCCGTGTACCCAAGCCGGCGGCCAGGATCATGGCTTTCACGAGGCCAGTGCTGAGCCGGTCGTCCCGAACGCTGAGCGAGCCGGATGGCCGCCAGATTTCAGATCCCGGTACTCAGTCCTCTTACTGCAGTTCCGGCACATACAGAGTCATCAGTTTGCGCAGCGCGAACAACTCGGAATATTTGTGCAGATTGCGTTTGACATACCCGAGCGTGCGAGGAATATCTGCCAGGAATTTCGGGTTGCCCTTGACCCGATCGATATAGACAAACCGTCCGGCCGCCTTGAGATTGCGCTGAATGCACGTGAAGTCGAACAGACGGCGGAACGCGTCTCGATTGGTCCAAAGCTGCCGGCCTTCCTGGAGTTGATCGAGGTAGTAGGCCACCAGCCGGTCGATGAGTGACTCGTCCAGTGCGATGTACGCGTCGCGCAGCAGCGAGGCCAGATCGTAGGTCGCAGGGCCCATCAGCGCGTCCTGAAAATCAATCACGCCTAATCGCTGTCCGTCCAGCATCAAATTTCTGGAATGGTAATCGCGATGCACGAAGACCCGTGGTTGCGACGCGAGCAGTTCGGAAATCTTGCGGAACTCTTGGCGAATGGCCGTCGCATCACCCTCGTGCATCGGCCCACCCTGCTTCGCCGCGATCCCGTATTCGAGAAAGTGATCGAATTCCCACATCAACAGCGGTACGTCAAAGCTTCGATGGAATGCGAGGCAGTGAGGGTCGGCTGGTGATGTCGCTTTCACTTGCATGCGCACGAGCATATCGATGGCCTGCCGATAGCGATTTTCGAGTTGCGCTGGGTCGCCATGGGCACAGGCCTCTGCCAGCGTGAGGTCTCCAAAATCCTCGAGATACAGCAGGCCGGCTGTCTGATCATAATAGTAGAGGTCGGGGACCGATACCCCGGCCTTGGCAAGATGCGCCCGGATGTTCACGAAGGGCAGCTCGACAATCTGATGACCGGCGCCGCTCACGGCCTCTTCCGACTGCTTGAAGGCCTCCGGCTCCGCCAATTGCATCAGGATGACCGACTGGGCAGCATCGCCAAGCTCAAGTCGAAAATAGCGCCGATTCGAGGCATCACCGGCGAGAGGGGATAGTCTCTTGAAGGTCGCTCGAACAGGCAACCGGGTCCGTATCGTTTCGGCGATGAGCGCTTTGTCCGGAGGAGTCAGCGGCTTC
>DASTJX010000054.1:0-11192 GCA_035716265.1 Nitrospira sp. | reverse complement strand
GGCCACGACACGTGTACAGGACGGGGTATCGACGGACGACCTGAATTGGGCCTTCGTCCAATACGATCAGCTACGGGCGGACCTCTTCGGTCGCTTTGTCTCGGATGGAACAGAATTTGTCCGGCAAGTCAACGACTCACAGGTTAGCCGACTTAAAAGCGCGTTACAGAGCCGGCTGGCGCGCCAGGAAGCCTTGCTTCAGGACGATCCGGGCAAGCGGCTCGCCAAGCGGACCCAGCGGATCCTCGGCTTGGTGAGAGAATGGCTAGGCCCGCTTTCCACGCAGCAGGAGCAAGAGATTACTCACCTGACAATGCACTTTCCGGATAGCTTGCCCGCGTGGTATGCCCATCAGAAGCGCCGCCATGATCAATTGCTCGCGCTGATCGAGTCTCGGGGCAGCGACTTGACTCCTGCGCGCCTGCAGGACTGGTTGGTGAACCAGGACAATGATTCCGATCCGCATTTCGCTGAGATGACACAACAGCTGCGTCGGCACATTACGGACTTGATCATAAGTCTCGATCGCTCAGCCACCCCGGCACAACGCCAGCATTTTTTCGCCAAGGTCGACGACCTGGCAGCCACCATCCGACGTTTACAGGCTGCCTAGACCCCCAGTCGACCCGGAACACCCCCTATCAGCCGCCGCTTGTCGATCGAGAACAATCGAGGAAACACCGACCGAGTCATTCCCCAGCAATAGGCTGGCAGTGGGCTATAGCAATTGGTTCTCGGCATGCGAGAGAACCCACTGGGGATATTCCCAGTACTAGCGGGAACCCTGGTCCTATACATTCCGTCGGCAATGCGAACCGAAATTAAAGACTTTATGCGGATGTGTGAACGACTCATCGGCATGGCTCTTCAGAGTGGAGAATTGTCGGCAGAAGAGTGCGATATCATTTCGTATTACGCGAAAGAATTGCACGACACGACTCATCCTTTGTGCGAGAAGCACAAGTGCGATTCGTCGGTTTCCCGCTGATTGGAATCGTTGAGAATCGTCGTTGAGCTCAGGTCCGCGCCAATTAGTGCGTTGTTCTCTTGGCGAGGACCCGAGACGCCGCATCGCGTACCGTACGATCGCTGTCGGCTTGCGCGACACTGGTCAAGACCGGTGTGACAGACGGAGCATCGAACTCTCCCAGGGCCATGACCGCATGAAGCCGCATGTTGCGGTCGGCATCAAACATCATCTTCTTCAACACTTCAATCGCGCGAGCATCCCCCAGACGAGCGAGTTCATCCACGGCGTTTTCCTGCGCGGCGGACGCAAAGTGTGCATCCAAATCGGGGAAGGTCTCCGCGGGCGAGATCAATGTGTCGAGCGGAGTCGGGGGCGGCCGGTGACGTTCCTCGTCAAATTGACGAGTGAGCGCCTCAATCAAAGCCCCGGTGGTGTCAATCCCGTTGTGCCACCCCCGTACGATGTCGCCGATGAAGTAGAAGTAGGGGTTCGTTTCCAGTTTCTGCACGACTTCTACGTATGGAGCCGTCACCAGATCGGTGTAGGAAGGCGACTCATGAATAGCGACCGACTGCACTCCTTGTCCTGGCGAATTGAAGAGAATCAGACAGCTGATATCGGTCCCATATGAATTGACCCCGATCGCCTTGCCGCGCTCTTCGCGATAGTGAACCCTGACAGTCAAATCATGCGGATGCTGGGAGTCCTGGGTCACGGCAAAGCCTGCCGATGTCAGCTTCATTCTCAGGACCGGTGGAATCCCGAACGAGATCCTGCCGCGGGGACGCCAGGTAGAGGTCTGCAGGTCCAAGTACACAACCGGTTCGCCGGCGATCGCTGTTTCATCGCTCCCCTGCGCCGTCAGCGGAAGGCCCGATAGAAGGCAGAGAAGAACCGTCATGAGACATTTACTCATCATGTCACGTTCACGTCGATGATCTCACCAGCTGATCCAACTCGTCCAACAGGACGCGTTGCCCTATAAGAAGCTTCTTTCTCGCCAACGCAAGGTCGCACCACAGCGCACGATCCACTTCCGGAAAGGTCTGCGCCCGACCAGACCTTGGCGGCCATTCCATTGAGAAGGTGTTGCTTCGAACCGCGGTCGGATCTATGTCTCCTTCAACTGCCCAGGCCGTGATGATTTTGCCGCTCGGCTGTTTTGCCGGAGTCAACGCGACACAGGATCCGCTCACCTCTTTCCCGGTCTCCTCATAAAATTCCCTTTTCGCGACGGTCAGCGGGTCCTCACCTTCCACATACTCGCCTTTAGGGATCGACCAGGCGCCGTCATCCTTCTTACTCCAGAAGGGTCCGCCGGGATGGACCAGCAACACTTCGATCCCTTTCTCACGTCTCCGATAGAGCACAATCCCCGCACTCAGCTTTTTCGGCATTGGGCAGCCGTCTCTCTGAGCATTTATCCTAAGCGCACTCCCACCTCATCCAAGTGCCCCAACAATTCCGCCGGATCCTGGTAGACCCTGTATGCGCCTGCCCGTTCCAGTTCCTCCCGTCCATACCCGCCCGACAGCAGACCGACTCCAAGCGCAAACGCCCGGCGAGCCGCCAGCAGGTCCCAGACGCTGTCGCCCACGATTATGCAGCGGCTCATCGGCACGTTGAGCCGTTGACCGGCGGCCAGGAACAAGTCCGGATCCGGCTTCGCAAAACGGACGTCGTCCCGCGTCACGACCGGGACATCGTCGTGCAGCTTGAGCAGCTTCAACGCATGACGGGCGTTGTGCAGACGCCCACTCGTCGCGATGGCGTGAGGCACGCCTTCTGCGGCCAGCGTATCGAGCAGTTCTTGCGCGCCCGGCAGGACGCGCAGCGAGGAGGCCTGTTCTGCGTACGCTTTCGCATGCACCTCTTGAATATGTTCCGCTTCCTTTTTGGAAACCGGGCGGCCTGTTTCCCGCAACAGAGCGTTGAGCATGAGCCCGCCGCTCATGCCGATTTGGCGGTGAATACGCCAGACTGGCAACTCGATTCCGGCCGACTGAGTGGCTTCCCGCCAGGCCAGCACATGCTGATAGACGCTGTCGATCAACGTTCCGTCCAGATCAAACAGGAACGCCAATGCAGCGGAGGCCGGCGCGCTCATGGCAGCGTTACGCTTCCAATTTGGCATTCATCGTAATCGTCGTATTGAGCACTCGCGAGATCGGGCAGCCAGTCTTCGCCGCTTGTGTGGCTTTGTCCCACGCAGCCTGATCTGCCTTTGGCACGCGCCCCTGGACATCAAGCACAATGTTCGTGATCGTCCATCCGGCCTCAAGTTTGTCGAATGTCACGGTCGCGGTCGTCTGCAGCTTGTCGGGAGTCAAGCCGGCATTTCCCAACTGGGCAGACAGCGCCATAGTGAAACAGCCCGCATGTGCCGCGGCGATCAACTCTTCGGGATTGGTCCCTTTGCCGTTTTCAAACCGCGTTCCGAACGAATATTGCTGGTTGGTCAAGACGCCGCTGTCGGTCGATACCGTCCCTTTTCCATTTTTCAGATCGCCTTCCCAAATCGCGGATCCTGCACGTTTCATAATGCCTCCTTCGTGTGGGTGATGTCGCCCATGACGGCGCGCATGCCGTGCCGTGGGTCGGGCCTATTATGGACTAGGCACATCCGGCCGCGGGTCTGGGACAAACCCGTGCCGGTTGGGCATGTGTATTTGCGGAAGCGTGTGAGCGTCGATAACGGCATCCGCGTCAATGATCCCATTCTGATGCAACAGCCAAGCGATGACCGCATAGACCTCATCCGCGGTTAAAGATTGCGGGGCATCAAACGGCATAGCGCGGTAAATGTAATCGTAGAGGGTTGTCGCATAAGGCCAGTAGCTGCCGACGGTTTTTATCGGTGAGGTCGACGCCAACGTGTGCTGTCCGCCCACCAAACGGTCCATCGGTCCTTCCACGCCGGTCGGCCCATGACACCGTGCGCATTTCGAGGCGTAGACCGCTGCACCCCCTGCGGCAGTGCCTTGCCCCGGAGGTAATCCCTCCCCGGTGGGATTGGCATCAATGTTCCATGCACGTATTTCGTCAGGAGACGCCGGCCGACCGAGTCCCAGCGCTCCGGTCTGTTCGTGAGTCGAGCGGCCCTGCATAACACAACCGGCAATGAGCAGCAGGACGACGCCGAGCAGCCACCGCTTAGGCATCGACGTTTCGCACGAGTCCATCCCGTTCGATCTTCCAACTTTGGATGCCATGATAGTGATAGCTCGAATGGATTCCCCTCACCTTGACGAGCGCCTCGCGTGACGGCTGCCGGTATCCCGTTTCATCGATACAGCGGCTTTGCAGAATGGCCTCCTGACCGTTCCATCGCCATGGAAAACGAAACCGCGTGTGGCACTTGGAGATCACCGGCTCCTGGAGCTGAGCCTGCTGCCATGTACGACCAGCATCCACGCTGACCTCGACCTTTCTGACGCGTCCCCTTCCACTCCAGGCTAAGCCGCGGATCTCATGAAAGCCCGGGTGAATCTGCTGCCGGCCGCACGGACTCGTGATGACTGACTTCGCTTCCATGACGAGACTGAATTGGTAGGCCATCCCATCGGGCATCAGATCTGTGTATTTCGACGTCTCCCAGCGGGTCATGAACGGGGCGGGTCCCAGCTTCAAGCGCCGCAGCCATTTCACATTTATATTGCCTTCCAATCCGGGGAGCAGGAGACGGAGAGGATAACCTTGTTCCGGCCTCAACGCTTCACCATTTTGGCCGTAACACACGACTGCCTCGGACAGGACATCCTCGGTAAGTGGCACGCTCCTGGTGAGCCCTGCCGCATCGCTCCCTTCGGCAAGCATCCAGGCCGCTTCAGGCCGGACACCCGTCGCCTCCAGCAGTGTTGAGAGTTTGACCCCGGTCCACTCACTCGTGCTCGTCAGCCCATGAAGCTCCTGAACCGTGAGGTCTTGTGCTTCCAGCCAAGCCGGGCGGCTATTTCCGGCACATTCGATGAACGCGTGCCGCGAGACCGAGGGGAAACGCTGCAGTTCATTCATCGTGAAGATCAGCGGTCGGTCCACCGATCCGTGAATCAATAATCGATGCCGCGAGGGGTGGATAGCCGGCACGCCGTTATGGTGCCGCTCAAAATGCAAGGAAGATGGCGTCACGATACCGTGCAAGTGTTCCAATGGGGTGAGTGAGTGAGAGCCTCCGCCCGATCTGACCGAGGCTTCGAACGGAGACCGGTCGCCATGTGGTCGTGCAGGCGAACCTGGTGTCCGCATCGGGTCTCCCTCAATGACATCGGCCGGCGGCGCACCAAATACAAGCCTGGCGGACCCGTGGGCGATGAGCGCTGCGCTTCCGGCGAGAAAGCGACGGCGGTCGACAGAGGGTCCCCGGGGTGAGCCATCGTGTCCACCAGACTCGTCCGGGCGGTCAGTGTTCACCGGAGTTCTCCTTTCTGATAGGGAAATGAGGTGGGTTGGGGTTACTTATATCCGATCACCATGCCATCCGGTCCCGACAATGACGCCACGCGAGTCCGGCTGAAACCGGCTTCCCTCATCCACTGCCGACAGTCGGCCCCGGTAAAGTCGAAACCGCCATGGGTCTCGATGAGCATGTTGAGACTCATGAGCAGGCCAAAGGCATTGGTCTTCCGGCCGTCGTCAATCAACGCTTCGTGCACAATCAGGGCGCCCTTTGCAGGGAGCGCCTCATACGCTTTATGTAGCAGCATCATTTTGTCGCGGAGGTCCCAGTCGTGCAGAATGTGGCCCATGACGATGACGTCGGCACGCGGGAGCGGGTCTTTGAAGAAATCTCCGGCAGTGAAACGCAGCCGTGAGGACACGCCTCTTGCCTTGGCATACGCCTCAAATACCGATTGCACGACGGGCAGGTCCATCCCGAAGCCGGTGAGATGCTGGTGCGCCAGTGCAATCTCGACAGCCACACCGCCTTGCGCACACCCGACATCGACAAACGTCCGGTACTGTTTCCAGGGAAACTTTTTGGCGATCACGCGCGCGGACCCGATGCTCAGCCCCGTCATGGCCTTGAGAAATCCCTCAAGCCGCTGCGGATCGGAATACAAGGTGCCGAAAAAGTCCTCGCCGGTCTTCACTTCGTTTTGTGCCTTACCGGTTTGCAACCCTTCGGTCAACGAGCCCCAAAAACGATAGAGCCGCGCGTTGGCCATTTCCAGCATGCCGCCGACATAGGAGGCCTTGCCGCGGTCGAGGAACCAGGCCGTCTCCGGTGTGTTCGCATAGCGCTTCCCAAACCGCTTGAGCATGCCCAATGCGACGAGCGCATCGAAGAAGTCGCGCGCGCTTCTCGGGTGAAGTCCCAGCTGTTGTCTCAACGTCTCCGCATCGCGTGGTCCCTTGGCCAGTTCGGTGAAGAGTCCCAGCTCGATGGCGCTCAGCAAGGCCTTGGACCCCCAAAATCCGGTGCCGAGCTGCATGATCTTTGCGGGAGAGAGCCGTTTAGCCATAGGTCGTCCCATTTTCTGCAAAAGTAGGGACAGGCTACGCACCGCCCGGCTGGGTGTCAACAGGCAGGATGCCCAAATCGGAAGAAATCCGGCAAGACCTTAGACGAAACAAGCGCCGGGAGGTCTCGACCTCCCGGCGCTTGATGGTCTAGGGCTTCTCAACGATATCCTTTTTCATAGGCCCAAGCACGCCGAGCAATTCATCCTTCTCGGCCTTGCCAACCTTGTGGTGATCGAGGGCGGCAACGAGATCTTCCACGAGGGCGCCGAAGGCGGCGTCAGTCACGCCCATACCGGCGTGGGTCTGCTTCATCGTGCGTCCTGTGTACTGGCATGGCCCTCCGCTGGCTTCGCAGATCTGGTTGACCAGGTGTGTTTTGAGCTGTATCAGATCGGTGCTCGCAAAATACCCGTTGATACGCGTATCCGCACCGACTTTGCCAACGAAGGTATCGACGACCGCACTAATCGCTCCCTTGCCTCCCAGCCTTTCGTACAGGGACTTTCCCTTGGAGCCGCCCTCGGCCGATGCGAAGGTTCCCGCTGAGACGATCAGACACAGGACTAACGAACCGACGATCCCTTTGCCCATTGCTGGCCTCCTTGTGGTGATGATACTCACATCGAGCCCGTCAGCGTTTCTGCCTTCACGCAGATAACGGCACAATAAATCCCCCGGATTCACGAAACTCGCGCTGCTGTTGTTCGCTAAACAGGACCAACGGTTCGGCATGGCAGAACCGGCACTCCTCTGCCGTCACGGAGACGGTCGGGTGGCCTTGGGCCGCCACATAGGCATTGGCGAGTCTCAGCGCCGTAGCCTGATCAGCGGTCATGACGTCAAAGTGCAGAGTGCGATCAGGGGTGTTGACCCAGGTGTCGAATACACGAACGGTCTGCATGCTGCCTCATGGTTAGGATTCCTTTCTAATAACAGTTCGCGCAGGCCCGGTCAATCCCCCTCTTTGGAGCGGGGGTACCTTCGCCATCTCAGCGTAAGGCGGAACGGATAAGTCTCTTCCCGAACTCCGCACACCGAGATCGTCGCGAAGTTCAGAAGTTCAATGGCTGTTCTGGAACAGCTCTGGCGTGGGAGGGCGGTGGTCAGGCGGCGGAGGACGTATCTTCGGTGATCTGCTTCGCAGACAAAGGAGCGGCGATCTGTTCCAACGAGCGTCCCTCGGCCTTGACGCCTAACACCAGCTCAGCAAGCGCACCCAATAGCATCAAGCCTGCTCCGAGCAGGTATCCATGAAAGACGCTCGTGGCTGATGTTTCGATCATCCTGCCATAGAGCCACGGCGCGACAATACCCGCCCCTTGGGCGACCATAAAGAAAAAGGCGATCGCCATGGCTCTCATCTCCACGGGGAACACTTCACTCACGGTCAGATACGCGGCGCTGGCGCCGGCCGAGGCGAAAAAGAAAATCGACGACCAGGCCAAGAGATGGGTCGTGATCGTAAAGGATCCTGTCCAAAACAAATAGCCCGTGACGCCGAGAAGCACCCCGGCCACGGCATACGTAGAGGTGATCATCGGCTTACGACCGATCGTATCGAAGAAGCGTCCGAGCAGCAGGGGTCCCAAAAAATTGCCGAGCGCGAACGGCAGGAGATAGAGGCCGATCGTGCTGGTCGGCGCGCCATAATACTTTGTCAGGACAAAGGGGAATGTGAAGGAGACCGCATTGTACATAAAGGATTGCGTCACCATGAGGGCCAAGCCCAGCACCGTCCGACGTGGATAGGAGCGGAACAGTTCGCGGGCAACGGTGCTGATAGTCGTCCCGTGCGGCCGCGTCTCGACCGTAATCGATCCTCTCGGCGGGGGCAGCACTTTGAAGCGCTCATCTTGCATCACCTGCCGTTCGATGCGGGCAACCACTTCCTCAGCTTCGTGAATCCGGCTATGTGTCATCAGCCAGCGAGGGCTCTCAGGAACGAAACGTCGCACAAGCACGATGGCAATGCCGAGGACTGCCCCGAAGACAAAGCACAGCCGCCATCCCAATGACTCGGGAATGATGCGGGGATTCAGCAGCATCACCGAGAGCAACGCCCCCGTCGCCGACCCGAGCCACCAGCTCCCGTTTATCGCCAGATCGGTCTGGCCACGACGCCGGGCCGGGATCAACTCATCAATGGCGGAATTTATCGCGGCATACTCGCCACCGATTCCCGCCCCGGTCAGAAATCGAAAAAACATCAGGCTCTGCAGGTCCCAAGCAAGGGCGGTCAAGATTGTCGCCGCGAGGTACAGGAGCAGCGTAATCATGAACCACTTTTTTCGGCCTTGCCGGTCCGTTAAATACGAAAAGATCAGCGCACCGACAACCGAACCGGTGAGATAGGCGGAGGCTGCCAATCCCACCTGAGACTCTGTCAGCCCTAACGTCGTGTCATGCGTCAGCACCGGGCCGAGTGCCGCCACGATCGACACCTCAAGTCCATCGAGCAGCCAGGTGATCCCGAGAGCCGAGACGACAAGCCAGTGCCATTTCGACCAAGGCAGGCGATCCATCCGCTGTGGAATATCGGTCTCGATGAAGGGAGGCGGTTCAACCATCAGTCACTCACCACCCCAATTGCCAGCGATGACCGTATCGCTCCAGCAGTTGGTCGGCCTCGACCGGCCCCCATGTGCCAGATGTGTAGGGATGCACCTCGCGTTTGCCGGCCAACAGCGGGTCGTATAGTCGCCACGCCGTTTCCGTGAAGTCGGCCGTCACGAACAGGGTTTGATCACCGATCATAATGTCCCGCAGCAACGTCTCATAGGCCTCAGGCAATTCTCCCCCGAAGGCCTGCTTGTAATCGAACTGCAGTGCGCGGCCGGTGAAGCTGAAGGGACGGCCAGGTGTCTTGACGGAAAAACCCAGTGCGAATCCTTCACTGGGCTGAAGCGTAATCACCAGCTTATTGGAATCCAGGCTGCCTGGTTCCAGAGAGCGAAAGACCTGGATGGGCGCCGGTCGAAACGTGACGCCGACTTGCGTGATCTTGCGCGGGAGCCGCTTTCCCGTCCGCAGATAAAACGGGACGCCTCGCCAGCGCCAGTTATGGATCTCCATTCGCAAAGCCACGAACGTTTCGGTCATCGAGTCCGGCAGCACTCCTTTCTCCTCTCGATACCCGGGAATTCTCTGGCCTCCGACCTGCCAAGCCTGGTATTGACCGAAGACGACTTCGCTCAATGGAATGGGAGGAATCGAATGCAACACCTTGAGTTTCTCCGCTTGGATCGCCCCGGCCTCAAACGACACCGGGACTTCCATGGCGACCACCGTGACCAACTGCGTGAGATGATTTTGCACCATGTCCCGTAACGCGCCCGCCTCTTGATAGTATGCGCCGCGATGTTCGACTCCGATATCCTCGGCGACCGTCACCTGCACATTCTCTACAGAATCCCGATTCCACAGCGACTCGAAAATGGGATTCGCGAAACGAAACGCCAACAGGTTTTGGACCGTCTCTTTGCCCAGATAGTGGTCGATCCGATAGATCTGCGATTCATCCAGGTAACGATGCAGGAGCGTATTTAATGCGCGGGCAGAATGGAAGTCGTGACCAAACGGCTTCTCGAAGACCACGCGTATCCATCCCCGACTTTTTAAGAGGCCAGCCTGATCGAGCAATTCGACCGTTTGCGGCACCGCCGTCGGAGGCAAGGCCAGGTAGAATACCCGATTTTCCGGGAGATCGCGGGCCACTTCCAAATGCCGAATGTATTGGGCGAGTCGTTGGTAGTCTTCGGGTCCACCGTGACGGACGGTCTGATAGTGAAGATATTCGTCGCACCATGTACGAAGATCCGACGCGTGCCGAGCCACGGAATTGTTGAGGCCTTCGTAGGCCCAGAGGCGGAACGCCTCCTCGCTCATTTCAGGTTGTGCGGCCCCTACAATCACCGTGTTCTGTTTATCCAACTCTCCGTAGGTGCGAAGATGGAATAACGCCGGCAACAGTTTGCGTCTCGTCAGGTCGCCGGTCGCGCCGAGTATGATAAAAAGATGCGGTTCAACAGTCGGATCAGCCATCGTCTCCCTTTCTCGTCTCTTTGACCGTACGATTTAGTGGTTGATCAGGTCAACCCACCAAACCCCTGACATTCGATCCTGCCCGAGGGCACCGGGCACATGGAGGGAGTGACGGGTGTATCTTGAGGAGAAACAACGACCACGTGACGTAAGCGGACTCATGAGGCGAGCAACGTCACATAGACGGTGCGTTCACGTGGGCCGTCCAACTCGACCAACAGCACGGATTGCCATGTCCCCAACGTCAATTGTCCGTCCGACACTGGGATCGTCAGCGACGGACCCAGAATCGATGCAGCCATATGAGACCACGCATGCGAAGGATCATGCGCATGACGGAAGCGGATCGACGGTATCACCTGCTGCACTACCTCGAGCAGGTCCTGTTCGGTTCCCTCGCCAATCTCCCCTGTCGTCAATGCGGCGGTGGTATGGGCGACAAAGAGTGTGCACAAGCCGTCCCGCATTTCGGCACGACGGATCAGCGCTTGGAGCCGGTCGGTGAGATCGACGACCTCTTTCAGACTCTCGGTCTTCACCTCGAGCTTCTCCGACATTCCGTTCTCCCATTCAGGCCTGTTCATGATCATAGACAAGCGGGCTCGGAAGAGGAAGCCCCCGACGCAGCCAAACAGTCCGCAGGGTGGCCGTCCCTTCAGCCCCTCTGTTACGCTACTTCACCATGCCACCCTCCCTCATGGGCTTCACCCTGCTGTTC
>DASTJX010000053.1:0-3404 GCA_035716265.1 Nitrospira sp. | reverse complement strand
GATATCTACCAGCAGAAAGTGCTGCTCTTCGGCGATTTCAACATGTTTACCGACCGCGAGAAATCGAACGTGGCAAGGCCGACCGAGTTGGATTGGATCATCGGCCTGGCCGTGCGCTGGCGGGACTATGAAGTGAGTCTCTACCGCGAGCAGGACCGTCCGCTCGACCGCTCGGGCCTGATCCAGGAATATTGGGCGGTCCAGTTGCGGTATGCGTTCGACGTGCAAAAACGGTGAGGTCGGGCCGAGAGAAGAGGCCGCGGTGCTAGTATGGCACTCGTGTGCGCGGGGGGCCGGGGTCAATCACCAAATGCACGCGGCACTCCGGCGCCGCATCGCGGAGCTCGCCGAGAGCGCGGAACAGATGCTCAAGCGCTGTCGCTTGCGGACTTTTGGATGCAAACCACTCTGCGCGGCAGTGAAAGCATCGCTCGGGCGAGTCGCCTTGAAGGCGGGCCACAGGAAACTCCGCCGACGCATGGCACTGGGCGCAGGTGATCTTGATTGCCGTGAGATCGGCCAGATCAATATTCAACAGTGTGTAACTCATTCCGATCCTTTCCTCACACCGCGATGAGAAAGACGACGACTGACAGGAACCGAAAATGGCCTCGTAGCCTACCTCGAGCCTGCCACTGCGTAACGGTTCCCTTCATCCGCTGACATCATCTCAAACCGTTCCCTTCGTATCTCGGCTCCGGCCGCGTTGCGATAGACCAACTCATCATGGTCGAAATCGTACTCGGGAATCTCGACGCTTTGCCATCGCTGTGCGAAGTAATGGGCATACAGGGAGTACAGGCCGTGATGTTGACGGTTATGCCGAAGTACGTACTCTGGCATCGTGCGAACGTCGAGTTCGGCATGGTAATGCTGAAGCCACAGGTAATCACCCAGAATAATCATCTTGACCAACGGGGCGTCTGCGTACAGTTTGAGTTTCACGGCCTTGCCCATGGCCCGCAGCCGCTTGAGCAGTGCAATGCTTTGCCGCACTTCCTCACGAAAGGCCAGGAGGGTGGATTCTGGGTGGTCAATGGCTTCAATGCGGGTAGTCGCCTCCTGGCTATAGGGATTCACAAGAAGAATTTTTGCACCAAGGCAGGTGTCGAGAACCGATGACAAGTCGCCCACTTGGTCGACGAAGCTGCTGTAGCCGCTGGAACCGATCACCATGATCGTGCGGCCTGTCGTGTTCTCTTCCTTAAGCTGTGCGATGTGTCGGTGGGCGCGAGGTTCGTGTCTGGGAAAAAAGGAAATCAGCCCTGCGCCAGTCGCGGCTTTTGCAAGAGCACGGTCCCGCCGGCTACGACGGACATAGCTAAAACAGCCGATCAACAGGACAGCCACGATCATCTCGATGAGAATCAATGAAAGCTTGTCTTGTTCTACCCTGGACCAGAAGCTCAGAAAATGCCTGGCGCCGGAAGGAAGCATGAGCGCAATGCCTGCGCTTAGCGCTATGACGACGACATGATAGAAGCCTCCTGCCGTCTCACGAAACAATGTCTGTATGGGCTGTATGAGCGGCCGCAATGCGTGGAACAAGATACACCTCTTCCGGAGTTAGTGTTGAGACAGAACGTCACGCCCTGTCGGATGTCGGGGGATCGTAGGTCCGTGCCGGAGGGTGCTCGCCAGAGACAGAACGATCTTCAATAATTCGCGCAGATACGTAGGGACTTCATGCTGGAGCCCCGAAACTTTGGGGAGGCCTCGCAATCAAATGGCAGCCTAGCATGATCAGGGAAGTGACACAAGCACTTACGTCATTTCCGAATGGCTGGGCCTTGGAGGCAGGCGTTCAACTGCTGCTCTTCCCTGCGACAGGGACAATGCTCTCCATCGTCGCGTGGGAACGCGCGTCCCGTGTAACAAAGCAATCGGTGGGTCGGCGGTGGAAAAGAACCACCGAGGGGTTGAGCGGGTGAGGTGGTGGGAAACTGCATCCCGCAGAAGTCGCGGCTGGCTCACCATCCAGCAGCTAGCGTGAAGAGCAACAAATCGAGCTGGGGAGGAATACTACGGCAGGCGAGTGAGCCCAAGTTCATCGGATTTTACCTGATCTTAACTTTCGCTAGAGCGACCCAACTAGTGCGTTCACTCGCCTTACATATTGCCCTGTTGCGTTCATCTTGGTACACTCCGGCGGGCGCGAAACGAAGAGCCGCTGACACAAGCGGACAAGCGTCTCGTGATGTTCACCAAGGAGGCTGTATGAATGGTTATGTGCGAATCACCTGTCTGCTAGCGGTAAGCTGTATGGTGTTGTGGACCGCGGGATGTTCCAAAAAATCGGTGCAATCGGATGGGCGAACGACAAGTGCCGCACGTCCTCCGGTTCAAGAACCGCTTCCCAACCTGTCTTTGGACGATCCGTCCGGCACCGAGCGGCTGAGTTCGGGAATTGCCGTGGCGAAGAATGATCCGGCGACGGTCAAGCGGCAGATGGACCAAGTGCGAGCTGAAGATGCTGCCACGGCGGCGGCCGGCCTCCGTGATGTGTTTTTCGGGTACGATAGCTGGAGCCTCAGTGACGACGGGCGACAGGCGCTCAGCCGCAATGCCGAATGGTTGCGCGTGCATCCGGCCACCCAGCTCAAAGTGGAGGGGCACTGCGACGAGCGCGGGAGTTCCACCTACAACTTCGTGCTCGCAGAAAAGCGAGCGAAGTCTATTCTCAACTATCTGTCGGATCTCGGCATCAAACGCGAGCGCATCGTTGCCGTGTCCTACGGCAAGGAACGCCCATTCTGTAAAGACCGTTCCGAAGCCTGTTATCAGCAGAACCGTCGGGGCCATCTCGTCGTCAGACCGTAAACGCCGACTGACGATATGATGATGTGACCCGACACCCTCGTGGGGAGAAGCGCACGTCCCGGGTAATCGATTGCAGGGCAATCGGGGGCGGGTGGGTGAAAAAAGATTGCGCAGGGCTGGGGCGGGTGAAAAGGCCATGACGGTCTTGGTCGGTAGTTCGCCCGTTTGAATCACGCTGTTCCTACCGCTGCCGGTTGCGTCAGAAACCTCGTCGTGCCAATCCCATCGCGCTCCCTCTGCCGGCCCTACCGGGCGGCGGCGCGCAGCTTGCTCTTCTGAGGGTTCGGGCTCCCGCCTTTCTGAAAATGATTCGGCAGCGGCATAATGCAGTTGGGGTTGAACCCTGCTGCTTTTAACGTATCGATGCTGCCGAGCACCTTGTCGCCCTTCAGATCGATCGCCGTAATCGAGCCGTCGCTCATGCCTTCTAAATTCAAAAAGCTGTTTTGAACGAAGAGGTAGCGTTCATCGGGCGATAGCACCGTATGGTGGGCACCTCCCGCCGTGCCAATCGCCTTGAGAAACTTCGGTTGACGCGGATCGCTATTGTCGTAGAGATTGACGAATCCGGGCTTGGCCGTCGT
>DASTJX010000052.1:0-7534 GCA_035716265.1 Nitrospira sp. | reverse complement strand
ACACGGGGATTGACCGGTCAGGCCGAAACGACGACAAGCCATCTGACGACAATCGTCGCGGGACGGAGCGCGTCCCGACACAGTTCAGCCTTATGTACTCCGGGATCTGCGACGGTCGCATGTTGATCGGCAACGGCGTCGTTCGCAACATTTCACAAATGGGCATCGGAATCCAGGGCAACCAGGTGGTCAAGCTCGGAATGGGCTTATCGCTCTTCATTGACCTCCCCGGAGTTGAAGAACCTATGTGCATCGCTGAGAGCCGTGTTTCTTGGGTGTCCGGACGGCGCTTCGGCGTCGAGATGATTGCGCCCAAACTCGCCGTCCAGAATGAGTTGCGTTTCTATGTCTGGAACCATCTGTTTCGGAAAAATCCGACACATCTTGATCAGGGGTGACGCCATGAAGCAGGCAAGAGTTCGATCGGTGAAGACACTGCATCGCACCCATCCCATTTGTGACAGACGTATGGAGCATCGGTTTCCCATCGATGTCCGGCTCATGTATTCGGCACAGGACGACGAAGGAAGCCAGTTGATCACGGGTGATGGCAGCGTCGTCGACCTTTCCAAGACGGGGCTGCGCATCCATGGCAACGTGGCCGTAAGCTCCGGCCTTGACATGACCTTGTTTCTTTATCTTCCCGACGGTCGCGATCCACTCTTCGTCCTGAGCGCCAGGGTCACCTGGTCGAGGGGGCATGTGTTCGGGGTGAAAATCCTCAAGATGAACGTACGGGAGCGGAATCGCTTGCACTACTTTCTCGGCACCAATCTTCCTCAATAGACTTTCTCTGTCTTCGAAGTCACCTGCAGGGTCTCGGAGAAGCAGTCTTTTCATTGTCCCCCGCCGGATGTTCATGGTATCTTCTAGGTAAGTAATTACTCACTCACTAAACCACGGGTCCGCATGGCAACACGATCGACAAGCCAGGAGCGTCAGGCCGGCCTCATTGCGGCGGCGGCATCCCTCTTTGCAGCCAAAGGATTCAACGGAACGACGACAAAGGAAATCGCCAAGGCCGCCGGCGTCAGTGAAGCGCTTGTGTTCAAGCACTTCCCGACCAAACGCGCGCTGTACGGAGCGATCTTGGCTGAAAAGGTCACCCTCGATGAGTTGTTGGGAGCGGTCGAGGAATCAGCGCGAAAGCGTGATGATCGGCGGGTGTTCACCTTAATCGCAGCTTTTCGCATCAAACCTGCGGTGGATTCAACCCTTTTGCGGTTACTCCTGTTTAGCGCGCTCGAGGGCCACGAGTTGTCCGACATGTTCTTCGGCAAGCACCATCGCGTGCTGTACGACCACCTGGCAACCTATATCAAAACTCGAATCGACGAGGGCGCGTTTCGTGACGTGGATCCTCTGTTGGCCGCCCGAGCCTTTATCGGCATGGTCGTGCACCATCGTCTCCTTCATGAAATTTTCGCCGTTCCCATGCACCAAACTCATGACGCAACGGTGAGGACCTACGTGGACCTTTTCCTCACGGGCATTATCAGAGCACGGCGGAGCCGGCCATGAATCCTGTGAAGCAGCACCCGCTTGTCACGCTCGGCATCATTATCTTCTTTGCCCTGACGGCCCTTGTCGTCTTCCGCCTGAGCAGCGGCGCCAAAATCGATCAAAAAAAATCACGCGTCATCACGGTCGGCACGGTCACCCCCATAAAGCAAGACTTGGAGATCCGCTTGGGGTACACCGCCGATATCACTCCCAATCAGGTGGTCAATGTTTTCTCCCGTGTTGATGGATATATTTCCAAGCTGCATGTGGACAAGGGCGACTTCGTGAAGGCGAATCAGTTGCTTCTGGAAATCGATCATCAGGATTATCTGCACAATGTCAACCAGGCCAAAGCCAACCTCGCGGCAGCCCGGGCGAAGGTCACCCAGCAAGAGGCATCGGTTCGCAATGCCAAACTGACGCTCGACCGCATGCAGGCGCTGATTAAAGACCAGTTCGTTTCCCAACAGGATGTGGATACCGCCGAAGTGAATTCGGATGCAGCGATCGCCGCCCTCGAATCGCTCCGCGCGCAGGTCAAGCAGATGGAAGTGGCGCTTGCGCAGGCAGAAACCAACCTCACGTACTCCTACATCCGTGCTCCCTTCTCAGGATACGTGGCAGAGCGGAACCTCGATTTAGGCGCCTATGTGACGGGGGCCGCCACCAGTAATTCCACCACGTCGCGCGGGATTGTGAGTTTGCATGATATCGAAACGGTCCGTACCCTCATCGAAGTCGTGGAGAAGGATGTTCCGCTCGTGCAGATCGGACAAAAGGCGGAGATCCGCGCCGAAGCGTATCCGAACCGAGTATTCGAAGGGACAGTGACGCGTGTGGTCCAGGCCTTGAACCGCGCCACTCGGACCATGACGGTTGAGGTGGACCTCCCGAACAAAGACCGTTTGCTGAAAGGCGGGATGTTCGCACGCGTCGAGGTCCTGGTAGGAATGCACCACAATGCGTTGCAGCTACCGATTGATGCGGTCAGCCGGTTGGAAGATGCCCAATACGTGTACATCGTGCGCGATGGGAAGGCCGAGCGCGTCTCGATTGAAATCGGCGTCCGCGACGAGAACCGGGTCGAGATTACGAAGGGGCTGGTCGGCTCCGAACAAGTGATCGTGTCAGGGAAGGACCTCGTGCACGACGGAACGCCCGTACAGACGGAACCCCTGACCCGCTCGTAAGCCGTTCTGGGCTGGCAACCACTCGGGTCAGGCACCTTGAGATAGATCAATCTTATTAAGTCTTCGCTCAGCGCACGACATTATGTGGCTCACCCTTCTCGCCTTACGAAATCGCATCGGCATCCTGATGCTGTCGCTTGCGATGGTCGTGCTCGGTGCCACCTCGCTGAATCGCCTCCCCGTCGATCTGTTCCCGAACATTCAGGTGCCTGTCGCCTTTGTCGGTGTCATCTACAAAGGCGCCCCGCCTCTCGATATCGAACAAAGCGTCGTGTATCCCATCGAAAAAGCCGTCAGTTCGGCGTCAAATGTGGAGCATGTCGAGTCATTCGCCAAGCAAGGCATCGGTGCCGTTCAAATTTGGTTCAACTGGGGCGCGGACATCAACGTCGGGCAGATGGAGGTCATGCAGCGAATTACCCAGATCTTGAACAGCCTGCCGCCGGGTATTCTTCAACCGTTTATCGTCAAGTTCGACGTCTCGAATATTCCGGTATCCTTCGTCACAGTCTCCAGCGACGCCCTGGACGAACGGGCGTTGTATGACCTCGCGTTCAATACGATCGCTCCGCAGATCGAACAGATTGCCAACGTCGCCGCCGCCACTGTAGAAGGCGGCAAGATCCGCCAGATTAATATCAATCTGGATCCGGCACTGCTGAACTCGCGCGGGCTGTCGATTCTGGATGTCGTGAAGTCGGTCAAAGCCGCGAATCTGATCCTCCCCTCGGGCAATATCAAGGCCGGCAATCTCGACTACAACGTCTTCACCAACAATCAATTCCGCACCGTTGAGCCGATTCAAGACGTGATCGTCAAAGTGAACCAACAGGGAAACCCTGTTCGCGTCAGGGACCTGGGCACCGTGACCGATTCTTCCGACATCCAAACGAACATCGTTCGGACCGACGGCAAACGGGCGGTGTACCTTCGTGTCAACAAGCAACCGATCGCAAATACCGTGGAAGTGGTCGATGCCCTGCGTGCGGCGTTGCCGAAAATGATTGGCATTCCGCCCGGCGTGAAGCTCGGCATCTCCTTCGATCAATCGGTATACATCCGCCAATCGATCGGCAATCTCGTCGAGCAAGCCCTCCATGGTTCCTTGCTGGCCGCAGCGGTTATTCTCGTCTTCCTGCGCAATGTGACGAGCACGCTCATCATCTCCGTCGCCATTCCGCTCTCAATCATGGTGACATTCATTGTCCTGTATTTCACCGGCCAAACGTTGAACGTCTTCACCTTGGGGGGATTGGCGCTGGGAATCGGCCGCCTGGTCGACGACTCGATCGTGGAACTGGAAAACATTCAGCGTCATCTCAATACGAACCAGCGCCGTTGGGAGGCCATTCTGGAAGCCGCGAGGGAAGTGGCAATGCCGATTTTCGCGTCAACGGTCACAACCGTTGTCGTGTTCCTCCCGATCTTTTTTGTCGTGGGCATTGCCAGACTGTTGCTGATTCCTCTGACCCTCACAATCGCGATCTCCCTCTTCACTTCGTTTTTCGTCTCGCGAACGGTCACGCCGGCGCTTTGCTTCAAATTCCTGAAGCCGGAGCAGGAATCTCACCGTTCGATGCCGACTTGGTTCGTCGGTCTCATGACGTGGAGTCGCGAGCGGTATGAGTCGCTGGACCGCGGATTCGAAGAGTCACTCCGCTGGATACTCACTCATCGGCGGTTGTTCATCATCGGGATCCTTGTGATCTTCGGAGCGACGCTTGCGTTGGTGCCGCGGATAGGCACTGAGTTCCTGCCCGTCTCCGATGAGAGTCAGTTTCGCATTGTGCTTCGTGCACCAGTCGGCCAGCGAGTGGAGAAAACTGAGCAACAGGTCGGTGAGGTGGAGCGCGTCCTGCGGGCCAGTATCCCACCCCACGAATTGGAAACGATCGTGTCCAGCACCGGTGTCCTGGCCCAGGGCCGGTCGTCTTTGTTCAACCCGAACACGGGTCCGCATACTTCGGTCATTTCCGTCTACCTGGCTTCGCCGGAACATCGCACGAGGAATCAAGTCCAGATCATGAACGATGTGCGGCCGAAAATCGTCAAGTTGTTTCCCGGCGTTGCCCTGTTTTTTGATCCGGGCGGGCTCGTCAAGCGGGTGACCAGTTTCGGCTCGCAAAAGGCCGTTGACGTTGAGATCTACGGCTACGACTTCGAAAACGCCCGAGAGGTCATTCGCCAGGTCGAGAGCGTCATGCACAAGGTAGACGGCTTAGCCGATATCGAAGTCAGTCGCGAGGAGAACTACCCGGAGGTCAACGTCGTGGTCGATCGTGAGAAGGCCGCCCTGCTGGGGATCAGTGAAACAGATATTGCCAACGCCGTCCTGTTTTCACTCAACGGCAACGGACAGACGGAGCCTATCATCTACACCGATCCTCAAAATGGGAATGAATATTACATTAGCGCCTGGCTGGCCGAAGAACATCGGAAGGATCTGAACGACATCGAGAACATTATCATGACGGCCAGAAACGGCGAACCGGTTCTCCTCAAGAACGTCGCCACGCTGAAATTAAACGCCGGACCGGTGAAGATCGATCGCAAGTACTTTCAACGCGTGATCCACATGACGGCCAATCCGTTGAACCGTGACCTGGGGGCCATCGCCGAAGACCTCGAAACCGCCTTTGCCAAGCTGCAACTGCCTAATGGCTTTAGCCTACGATTGGCCGGGCAGATTCAGCAGCAGCGTGAAACGTTTGCGGGCCTGATGTTTGCGACCATTCTCGCCTTGATCCTCGTGTATATGGTCATGGCCGCCCAGTTCAAGTCACTGGTGGATCCTTTCATTATTATGTTTTCGGTTCCGATGGGATTTCCCGGAGTGATCCTGGTGCTGTTTCTTACCGACACGACGTTGTCGACGACCTCGATGATGGGCATCATCATGATGCTCGGCATTGTGGTGTCCAACGGCGTGTTGCTGGTCGACTATACCAATGTGCTGCGGCGGAAGGGATTGGCCCTGCACGAAGCGGTCATTCGAGCGGCCCGCACCCGTTTGCGTCCAATCTTGATGACGTCCCTTGCGACGGTGTTCGGACTGTTGCCGATGGCCATCGGCTGGGGGACCGGCGGCGAAACGAACGCTCCCTTGGCTCGGGCGGTCGTCGGCGGTCTCAGTGTGTCAACGCTCTTGACGCTGTTTCTCGTTCCAACGATGTATCTCATCCTCGAGGAACGGTTCCCGCGCCGTGCGACCCAGGAACCGAGCGTGTCTGAGGAAATCCCCTCAGAATCGCCTCTGGTGCCGGCAAACCGTTAGACGGAAGGTGCTCGCACGGAGGACTAAGGGGGAGGCCAGCTTGCTGAAAGCTAGAGTTGCTCACCAATGGTCGGAAACAGCGCCTTCAATTGCATCGCCAAACCAATATCACCGGTGATTTTTATGCGTCCCGACATGGCCGCGGCCGGCCCACTGAGTTGACCATTCAACACCTTGACGCAATCCTCACTCGCCATTGAGAGCGTCACATGCGGATCGTCATGCCTGCCTTCCTTGACCTGACAGGCGCCCTTGCGAATGGTAATCACATATTGCCCGCCCTGCGACCCGCTCAAGTCGAATTGATAGACCGCCTCGAGATCGTCGGCGGCCTCGGCGTCAAACTTCCCGGGCAGGTGCTTGAAGAACTCCTTGATGGTTGAGGCAGTCATAATTGGAAGTGGCGGCCGGGAGGTTACGGGAGCGGCGGTTCCGCCGCCCCCTTGGTTTGATCAATAGCGAAGCGTGACTGTGGTCGTCGACCGCCGTGCTCGGAAGAACTCTTTGGAAAACTCTTCGACCACACTCGGGTCGTAACCCTTGCAGCTGAAAATATCCAAATAGGCGTTGTTCGTATCATTCGCGAAATGGCCGCTGATCAGAGACGTCGAGATCAGCTGGACCATCGAATATCCAGCCACCCGTCCGGAACCGAAATTGACGACCTGACATTCGCCGAATCGCTGCATGCCGATCAGGCCGCACAGCTCGACGACGTAGCGGCGAATATGCTCGGCATTGCGGATCAAATCAGGGTGGCAGTCTTGGAGGTCAACAGCGGTGCATAATCCCCAGGCTTTGCCCTCTCCCACCATCTCTTGAACCGGGATGGCAGAAGAAGCCGCTGGGGCACTCGATGGCAAAATCGTCTCTTCCGAACCAACCGGAACGCTCATACGGCAGTCCGCCTTTCTGTGTGTGGGTGAAATTACTCATGCTGGAATGTTGTGCAACTATACCATGATTTTTTTGATGTGCATGGCGATGTGAAAAAAATTTTCCTGACCGCTTCATCCTGCCTCGGTTGACAAGATTCTTGGTGCTCGGGGACAATGCCTGCCATGTCACCGGGTCCTAACGCTCCGGCTTCTACCGCGCCTGAACTGCCCGACCGCCTGTGCACCTGGTGCAAGGTGCCGATGAATAAGCGGCTGGTTGCGAGCGGACAGTTCATCCATTACACCTGCCCAAAGTGCATCTTTCAACATACGACGAGACGGGGCCCAAAGCCGCCGACCGGGCATTGACACGGCATCGTGCCGAGATCGGCCCGATAGCCTGTTTGGCGATCTGCCTTCTGCTTTCGTCCTCGTGTGAACCTATCGCCACTAAGACGTATCAAGTCCGCCAACGAGCGTTCACCTACATGCCGTCCTCTCTGATCCAGGATTACCAGGAAGAGTATGCCTACGTCGAACAACGACGACGAGCTGCCATAAGCGCCGATATGGATGTTGATGGAGACGCGCTCCCGGCGGCGGTAAGAGTTCCTTCGCACCTCAGCGGATTGGCTTTCTCAGGCGGCGGGATCCGTTCTGCAACCTTCCATCTGGGTATCCTGCAGGCG
>DASTJX010000051.1:0-8750 GCA_035716265.1 Nitrospira sp. | reverse complement strand
TTTCGATCATCCGGGCCCGCGTCGATTTGATTCTGGAAGCGCAGAATCTGGCGCTGTTGCAGAGTGTCGATAAAACCACGAAGAGCCAGGTATTGTTGCAACATACGGTGGAAGGATTGTCGGTCATCGTGATTGCCTATTATGTCGCAGGTCTCGGTGGCTACATTTTCAAGGGTCTGCAAGAAATAGGATGGCTGAGCAACGCCAATCTGACCTCCGCGATTTTTGTTCCGATCGCCGTTGCCTTGGCCTTCGGCATCACCAGGTTCAGCAAGAAGCTCTTACACAGGAGGCTGTCTCGCGAGCAGCCTCCTACGCAATCGAGTGCGGCTCCAGAATAAATCGGTCAGCCGCTTCCGTCATGGCTTGAGCCAAGCACCGCCCTGTATACGACGCATCGCAATTCGCCACCCGCTCAGGCCTGCCTTCTGCCATGATTTGACCACCTGCCTGGCCCCCTTCCGGCCCCAGGTCAATGACCCAGTCAGCCGACTTAATCACATCCAGATTGTGTTCAACCACGACGAGGGTGTTGCCTGCGTTCACCAGCTTTTGCAGCATGGCCAGCAGTTTTTTTACGTCATCCATGTGCAGACCGGTCGTAGGTTCATCCATGATGTAGAGGAGATCCTTTGCGCTGGCATCTTTCAACTCGGCCGCGATCTTCAACCGCTGGGCTTCTCCGCCGGACAGTGTCGTCGCCGGCTGGCCGAGCCGGAGATAGCCCAGGCCGATGGACGACAGCAAATGCAGTCGCTCCTGCAACTTCGGGGTTCCTGAAAAAAACGAGCGGGCTTCGTCGACGGTCAACGTCAGCACGTCTGAAATCGTCTTGCCGCGATATCGAATGGCCAGAATCTCCGGTTTGAACCGCGTGCCGTCGCAGCGCTCGCACGGTGCATAGATATCCTCGAAAAAGTACATCTCCAATTTCTCGACGCCGGCCCCTTCGCAGCGCTCGCAACGTCCGCCCTCGGCGTTGAAAGAAAAATGTCCAGGGGTGAAACCGTGCCGCAGCGACTCGCGCTCCCCGGCAAAAAGGCGTCTGATTTCGTCGAAGGCTTTCAGGTAGGTCACCGGATTGGATCGGGGTGTCCGGCCAATCGGTTGCTGGTCGATCAGTCGAACGCCTTTCAGATGTTCGATGCCCCTGATGGCCTTGAACCGCCCCATGGGCAGGGTTTCCGTCCGAAAGGCGCGCGCCAATGCGGCATACAGCGTGTCTCCCACGAGCGTGCTCTTGCCGGAGCCGGAGACCCCTGTGACGCAGATCAACATGCCCAGGGGAAACCGCACGACCAGGTCTTTCAGGTTATGTTCGCTCGCGCCGGCGATCACAAGGACTTTGCCAGTCCCGGATCGCCTGGAGGCGGGGAGGGGAATGTGCTCTTCGCCCCTGAGATAGCGGGCGGTAATCGCACGGCGATCGCGCAGAAATTCGCCAGCCGGCGCGGCGCAGATGACTTCACCGCCCTTCTCGCCGGATTGTGGCCCCAGCTCGACAATATGGTCGGCCGCTTCGATCATCTGTCGGTCATGTTCCACGACGACCACCGTGTTGCCGGCTGCGGCAAGGTCTTTGAGAATCCCCGCCAGCAAATCCGTATCGCGGGCATGGAGGCCGATCGTGGGCTCATCGAGGACATACAGAGTGCCAACCAGGCGTGCCCCCAATTGATTCGCCAGCGACACGCGCTGGGCCTCGCCGCCGGACAGCGTTTTTGTCTGACGCCCTAACGTCAGATAGCCGAGGCCCACCCGTATGAGAAAGCCCAGCTTCGCGGTGAGCTGCCGTAAGAGATCGGCGGCAATCCCTCGCTCATAGGGCCGCAGGGCCAGGCCTTGTAGCCACGACATCAGGTCTTCGATAGTCCTTTCAGTGATGTCATGAATGTCGACCCCGCCGATTTTGACGAACCGGGCATGAGGTTTGAGCCGGCTTCCGTGACAGCCGGGACAATCGAACGGCGTCCGGTAGCGGCTGAGCAGCACGCGCACATGAAGTTTGTAACGTTTGCCCTCCAAATACTGAAAGAAGTCATCGATTCCGTCGAATGTCTTATCGCCTTTCCATAACAGCGTTTTGACGTCTTCGTCCAGGAACTTGAACGGGCGTGTGATGTCTGTGCCTTTTCGCTTCAGCGCCAGGAGCATCTGTTTCTGCCACCAGTCGGTTCCCGGCTTGCTCCAGGGTTCGATAGCGCCCTGTACTAGCGATTTACTGTGATCGGGAATGACCAGCGCGGGGTCGTACCGCAGCACGTTGCCGAACCCTTTACACTCCGGGCAGGCGCCAAGCGGGTGGTTGAACGAAAAGAGGATCGGTCTGAGCGGTTCGAAGGTGCGTCCGCATCGCTGGCAGCAAAAGCCTGCATGGTACTGTTGCAGTCCATGGCCGATGACCTCCACGTCGCAGCGGCCGTCTCCTTCACGAAACGCCATTTCGATCGACTCACAGAGACGGCCCCGGTTATCTTCTCGAATCACGAGGCGATCGAGGACGACAGACAGGGACGATAAGCGATGCAATGAGGAGGGGAGCGCATCCTGGTGAAGGTCAATGGTTTCATGGCCGATTTTCAGTCTGGTAAACCCGCGGGTGAGAAGGGACTGCACAAAAGCCGATTCCGTCTTTGCAGAAGGCGGCGTCACCGGGAATAACAGCATGGCCTTCGCTTCAGCGAACCGCTCGAGTAAATCACTCGTGACCGTATCCGGTTGAAACGACCGAGCCTCTTCATGACAGTCCGGACACATCGGCTTTCCGATTTTGGCAAAGAGCAGGCGAAGCAAGTCCGCGATTTCTGTCGTCGTGCCCACGGTCGAACGGGCGGTCCGAACCTGATTTTTTTGTTCAATGGCAATGGCCGGACGGACATTCAGAATACGATCGACATCGGGCCGGGCGACCTTGTCCAGAAACATTCTGGCATATGTGGAGAGCGACTCCACGTAGCGCCATTGGCCTTCGGCAAACAACGTATCGAACGCCAGCGAGGATTTTCCGGATCCGGAGAGGCCGGTGATGGCGGTGACCCGGTTATGCGGGATGAGGACGGAGATATTTTTCAGGTTGTTTTGCCGCGCACCTTCAACGATGAGCGCCTGTGACGCCGATTCAGCTTCTGGAAGGTGAGACACATCGAATTCCCTTCGGAGCATGACCCGGCATCCTAGCAGGCGCGCGCTGGTTCCTGCCAGCGCTGTCTCAATCAGGGCGCGCCGCTCAGCGAACGACCGCAGCTTGGCCATCACGGCGCGATTTGTAGTTTTGTCTTGGGGAATCTTGGGGTGAGTGAGAGGATGGACAGGCCCCAATGCAATCCTCTAAGCTCACTCTCATCAATATAGGAATCATTCTTGTATGACCCAGCCGATTGTGCCGACCGATTATTTAGGAATCGGACGCCAGCTTGCGAGACTGCTGGGCTCGAGCTTGGAAGGACCTTCCGGCGAGGCGCTCAAGGAACTCGCACGTGCGTACGATCCCTCCGCCAACGAGGCACGAATCAGCGCTGAAGTGTTCCTCTTCCATAAATACTTGATCGTGCAAACCTGCGTGGGGATGTTCCCGGGCCCCGAAGTCGAGCGCGTGATTGGCGGCCTGTTTGCCGCATTGAACGAGCGTGCGACCGGTCTCGAATTCAGTCAGGAACGACAGAATGCGATGGAACGGATGTGGCAAATGCGAGCCAAGCAGTTCGATCAGCCTTTTACGCAGGATCGCGAACACTTCCTCGATGAGGGCAGCGACGGAGTGTTTTGGAAGCGGTCCCTCAGCCAATTTTGTCAAAATGTTCTTGAGATTGACCACCCCCCGGATATCTGGGCCGGTGGGAAAGGTCCGTCCCACAAGGCCAGTACGTGTGTCACCGAAGCGGTTGACCATCTCGTCGCAGCCATGACGGAGATGAGTAAGCTGCATTTCGGTAGCGCCGCCTGATCGGCCTGACTCAGCGGGGTCGCTCTTCTACGCCTCACGCTCACGCCGTACCGCACATCGTGTGGACAACCAACAGCGACGACAGATCGATGAGCTGCGCTTCCGAGGAATCGAAATGAGCTCAGCCTAGTTGTAGGAAAATGGCGAGAGGGCATATGAAGGGGAAGATTCCATGGGATAGTGAATGGAGAGATAGTCGCTGAGCACTTGCGCGTCCTCAGGGCTGATCTGCGTCAGTTCTACACCGAACTCCAGGCCATCGGACCACCGCACTACTGCTTCCTCGATGAAGACCGACTGAGCGGCGTCCGGGAAAAAGACACGCATGGACAGGGTGGTGCCAGCGAGAACCGACGAAGGACCCGTTGCCCGCCAACCCCGGCGCGATACATCGATCAGTATGCCCATTTTCCTGTGGGCTCCTGCGTCGTACTCGATAGGGCACCTGACCGGGTACCGCTTGCCATCGCGAGGTTCGTGCCATGCCCCAGCGGATGGTCGTCCTGATCCATCGCCACTGGTTTTCACCCGGTCGGCAGAACGGTTTCTCGGTCTTCGCAGCCGATCCCACCCTTGGGAGGCACCGGCAGCGGTCAAGGTTGCCACGCTACAGATCGCGACAAACTCAACGAAACTGATCATGGCGACTCTCCCCGGATGATCTTTCTGACGAGTTGTTTGCCGGCATGTAGTGACTCTATCGCCGGCAAGGCCTGTCCGGTAGTATTCAAAGAGGGTAGATCTATAGGGGGGGCGCTCGCCGGAATACCGCCTCATTGCCGCAAGTTTCGGCTTGTCGATTGTTGGTCGGATTTTCCCTGCTTTCGAGGGGAGGTTCAGCGTACGGCCAGTCTGACCAGCCAGACGCAAGCCATGTAGAGAGCCAAGGAAAGGGTCATGGCCGGCCAGAATCCGAGCCGCGGGACGATGAAGATCATGGCCAGAACATAGACGATCCAGGGCGGGACGAACCAGAACAGTTTCTCCGCATAGGCGACAATGGCATCACTGCCGCCATTGAGGTAGAGGAGAATGAAGGTAGCGCCGGTGATGGCCGGAAACGTGCTCGCAAAGGCGGCGAGGTATGGCCGGCCCTGAGCGCCCAAATAGGTCGAGACACTGACAATGGCGCCTCCCAATAGAAAGTACAGGGCGTATTTTCCTAATTCGTTCACTGTCGCTCCTCAGTGGCCAAGGAATGCGTCGTGAGCTTCTTGTTCGATGGCGTCACCTTGGCCTGTGTATCGTGGTGAAAAATGAAACACGATGAGGTCCCTGACTTGCGCCTTGCGCGCCATGACGCCCGCCTGCCTTGCCGTCAAGTGATACCGGTCCCTCGCCTTTTCCGCATCCACATCCAGATACGGTGACTCACAATAGAACAGGTCCGCATGCTGAGCGAGCGCGACGATCCTGGCCTCATTGGCCTCATCGAAACGCGCGTCGACGACATACGCCAATTTTTGCCCGCGCGAGATGGTCACGAAGCGGTTGCTGACGTCACCCAGCACAAACTCCTGTTCCATTTGGCGATGTTCGTCGAACAGGAGAGCGGTGAACCGGAAATCATCCGGCTTCCCTTCCCACAGATATTGCTTGACCTCTCTGAGCCAGCCGCCCACCGGCAATCCCGCTTCGTGCAGCTTGTGTTTGTTTACGTTGATGTGGAACCGTTCCTCCAGCGCATAGGCGAAGGAAGAAATGCGATGGTTCAAGGCGACCGCCTTGACGGTAAACATCGGATCTTCAAGAACTGTAAAGAGGCCGGTGTCGGGATGAACCACGAGCGGATGAATCGTCGGCGTCGAGAGCACGAAGCCGTCTGCAGCGTGAAACGTCGCCTGCCGAACCTCCGTGAGGTCAAATTCTCGAACTTCGATAACCAGCGGATACCCATCCACCAGATTCCAGGTGTACCCGCGCAGCTTGCCATGCACATTGTCGATCAGGCCGGCTGGCCCATACAGGCGGAGCTTCTTGCCACGTCCCAGCGCAACACGGATCACGGCGTCGAATCCGATGAAGTGGTCCATGTGCGTATGAGAGATGAAAATGTCATTCGCACGCAGCAGGCGGGTGGGGCCGAGCGCGTCGTTCTGCCCTAAATCGAACAGGAGTGCCCGCTTCGACCATCGGACCTCCACATAGACGCCCGGGTCTCCGAAGCAGTCGTTCACCAGGTAGCTGGAAAATGACGGTGTCATGATTTACGACATCAATACGATTCGCACTGCACTATATACTATGAGGACTTCAATCGCATGGGCGACGATCGTCGCATACAGGTTTCTCGTACGGATCCAGAGCACGGCCCACACGAGGCCATCGGTGAGCGCGATCCAGTGCACGTGTTTGAAGGTGCTGACCATGAACGGATCGAAGGCGAAGACCAATGCGCTGGTCAGGCTGGCCGCGGGCGAAAGATGTTTGAGGGCAGGTTGCGGCCAGAGGCCGGATTCGATCGCCGCCAGCCGGCCTAACAGGAAACCCCTGAAATTGATCTCGACGGCGATCGCGATACAAGCAATGAACCAGGGCACCATGACCATCACGGGCACGCGGGCGTGAGGTGTCTGCGTCAAGAACGTGATGTCCCATCCCAACCACGGCAGGACCAGAAGGATCACCAACGAATTGAGGCAGCCAAGCAGCAGCCCGGTCACGACGCCCAGTTTCGCTCCGTGGTTCCAGAGCCCTCTCTCCAACCCGATTCGAGTTGGGACCGAATCATTGTGAGCGGCCCACAAGGCGAGGGCGAGGTAGCCGATGAGTTGAGGAGCGAATTGAATCAGGACTTGTTCTTGGAGCCAGCTGGGCAGGGCATAGTAATCGATGGTCGCGGCAATCGGCAGGAGTGCTAACAGTGCGCCGCGTTCACTCGCCTGGAGGGAGATGACGGCACAGCCAGGCAGCGTCATCTGCCGTTATTGCACCTGTAAACTATACCGCTCCAGCGTCGTGGCTTTGTGTCGGGACAGATTGGACAATGATTTATTGTAATCCACGATGGCACGCAATTCATTGCCCTGAGCAGTCGCAAGTTCCCGCTGAAAATCCAGCACGAATCGGGTGGTGCTGAGCCCCACTTTCAGGCGCTCTTGCTCGGCTTGCAACTGCTTCTCCGCCATAATGCGCGCGGACTTGGTCGTTTCAATGCGTTTGAAATCGGTTTGGACCCGGCGGACGGCTTCTTTCACGCCGATGATGATTTGTTGTCTGATGCTGACCAGCGACGTCTCTGCGTTCTTGCCCTCAATCTGCCGTCTGTTGAATGTGCTCCAGGCCGATCGGTTGCCGAGCGGATAGCTCAACACAAGACCCGCGCCATAGTTGTAAAATTCGCCGCTGAAATTGCGATTGACTGAATCGGTATAGTCTCTTCCGAGTCCGGCCAGACCCATCGTGCCCTGGAACGAGAGGGTGGGAAGCAGTTGGTTCTTCGCGAACTTAGTGTTGAGTTCGCTGGTTTCCAGATTTTTCTTCGCCTGGACGATTTCCGGGCGAAGGTCGATGGCCAGATCGATGGCTTCGGGCAGGCTGATCGGCTCCAAGGCGATGACCGGCTTGTCTTTCGGCGTCAGTCGCACGTCTTGCCGCAGCTCCTCCTCCCCCGGATTCAGCAGCCGGCGCAACAGGTCTTCCTGATCGCGGATTGACTTTTCGGCGACCAGTACTTGTTCGACACGCGACGCAACAGCCGCCTCTGCCTGCAGGACGTCGACGATCGACATCACTCCCGCCTTAGCCTTCGCCCTGTTGGTGGCCAGCAATTCCTGTGCGGCTTTCAGTGCCGCTTCCGCCACTTTCATGTTCTCGTTGGCGAAGACCACTTCCCAATACGTCTGCTCGACGGTCGCGACGACTGTCAGCACACGGTCACGGAAGACGTGCTCTTCGACCATGGCGTTGTTCTGGGCGATCCGGATGAAGGTCTTGTTGATGTCGATCCCCGCATTGCGCAGCAATGGCTGCGTCAGCGTGAGCGCCAGACCGCCGGTCCAGGCTGGATTGAACAAAAAGCCGCTCGCCACGTCCTGATTGACGTTCGTACGGGCAGGACTGTAATTCAAGTCGACATTGCCGCCGGTCAATAGATTGGTCGTGGCGTCCACGGTCACAGATCCGCTGCGTTGATCGAAGATCGTGATCTCATTCAGGTTAAAGCCGGTTCCACCGAAAACCGGCCTGTTCAGCGGGTTGACCGTCCGGTTGTATTGCCCGTTGACGCTGAGCGTCGGATCGAATTTCGCCTGCTCCACGACGATATCGGTCAGGCGGCTTTCCTTCGTATGGCGGCTGATGCTGATGTCCAGGTTGTTCTTGAGTGCGCGGAGGGCGGCTTCCGTAAGCGAAATCTCTTCCCGCCGCTCACCCGGAGCCGTCTTCGTGGGGTCGTCTGCAGCCAGAGCAGGTCCGGCGCTCAGTGCCAGCGTGCTCGCGGCGGTGAGCACCAGCGCACCATGGAGGCCGGCACCGAGTCGTGATCTCATAGAGCCTCCTTTAGTCGACAAAGTTCATGGCCCCATACTATAATCGGTTCATGTTCGTCTGTCATGGATTTCTTGCAAGGCGCTTGGGATTACCGGTTGCTGCCCTCGTGGTGCTCTGGTTCTGCGGTCACGTGCAGCCGGCTTCGGCGCAAACTATTTCGAGCGTACGCTCGTTCGATGGCGGCGTGGCACCACTCTTCAGCCTCACCGGTCCCGGAAGTCTTTATCTGGACAATCAGGGCACGCAGGGATTTCTCTACAACCCCGGCAACAACTTTCAGTCATATAGTTTCCGCAATCCAACGACCGGTCAGGCA
>DASTJX010000050.1:0-5960 GCA_035716265.1 Nitrospira sp. | reverse complement strand
ATCCGATCGACCATCAGCTTGATAAGCGGCACCGCGGCGATGTAGGGGGTCTTGTCGGAGCGATTCGAGCCTAGGGCAACGCGGACGTGATGGGGCCGGTTCGCCGGTGTCACCTGCGCAACGAGCGCCTTCTCGATAAATCCCACTACCATGCCGCTCCCATCGGCGAGTTTGTGAACCTCGTAGGCATTGGCAGCCGGAGCGCTGCGCTCCAAGACAAGATCAGGACTTTGCGTCACCAGAGCCATGCCCAATGGCTGCGGTGCAATGAACCCATAGCTTCCCGTGGGGGCTTGGGAAAACGGCACACGGGTTGCCCCGAGTTCAGTCACGCCGTTCTTCGCTCGCAGCTGTTTGCGCAGGTCCGGTTCGCTGCCGGCCACTTCAATCACGACCGCCGTCGGTGCCGATTTGACCATCGGCATCACTTCGGTCTTTCCCGCCCCGTTCGCCGGTATTGCTGACAAGGCCAGCCAACTTACACACAACAATGTCAATGCCAATATTGAGCTCATCAGCATCCCTCATCCCGTCGTACGATAGAATCTCCGACAACAGCTGCCATTCACTGCATCATGTCTTGCAGGGAAACTCCCTGTTCATAGTAGTGCCGATGATTCCTCGAGTTGGAAGCCCGGCCCATCGCGGTAGAACCGCAGTGAGCGGTCAAGATCATCCACGCCTCATCCGGTCCTCCAGCCCAGCACCTGTGGATAGGCTACGAGCCAATGAACGTGGTGTCAACGGAGGATCCATCACGATTCGAATGTCGGCGATAACCGAATCCTTGGATTGAAAAGGAGGTTCAGCCACCTGATGGAGATTCCGGCGACTCCCGGTGTACCCGTTCTGGCTGTTCGAAGAGCAATCTGGCGCCAGGCTTGAAGGTCACGTAGTACCAGACCCATTCGGACATCACCCGTAAGCGGCTGCGAATGCCGATGAGGAAAAAAATGTGGACAATGCACCAGAGCAGCCAGGCCGTCAGTCCTGAGACGTGAATGCGGCCGATTTGTGCGACCGCCTTGGCCCTTCCAATGGTCGCCAGCATTCCTCGGTCAGCATAGATAAACGGCGGACGGTCGCTCGGTGCCGCGCCCTGCTCGATCAGCTGGGCCACGTAGCGGCCCTGCTGCATTGCGACAGGAGCCACCCCAGCCAATGCGTGTCCATCATGCCCCCGGCAATGGGCTGCATCGCCGATGACGAAGATCCATGGATCCCCGGGGACAGTCAGATCCGGGTTGACCATCACCCGCCCCGCTCCATCTTGGGCGGCTTCCAGCGTATCGAGAAGGCGAGAGGCTCTGTTGCCTGCCGCCCAGATGATGCCGACCGAGCGGACAAAGTCCTGTCCAATCATTACGCCCCCTTCCTGGACCGCGCTCACCAGAGCGTTGACCCGAATAGTTACACCCATACGTGACAAGGCTAAGGCGGCTTTTGCTGAGAGAGTCGGGCTGAAACCGGGTAAAATTCGAGGGCCGCCTTCGACGAGCAGAATGCGTAAATCATCGAGCCGCAAGCTGGGAAAATCGGGCCCCATAGCCTTTCGTCCGATCTCTGCCAGCGCGCCGGCCAGTTCCACACCGGTAGGACCGCCCCCGACAATCACGAACGTGAGTGATTCAACCTTGCCAGTAGAGGCACGCCGGCGTTCCGCTTCTTCAAAGGCCGATAACATTTTTTGACGTAGCCTTACTGCATCGGTCATCGTCTTGAGCCCGGGCGCAAATTCTTCCCACTCTTCGTGACCAAAATAGGCATGACGTGATCCAGGCGCAACGATGAGAATGTCGAACGAGACGGGCGGGCTGTCGCGCAAACAGACCGAGCGACCAGCACGATCGATCGACAGTACTTCATCCATCACGATACGGACATTGCGTCGCGAGCGAAAAATAGTGCGTAATGGCCACGCAATATCGCTTGGCGACAAGGCAGCGGTCGCTACCTGATAGAGCAACGGTTGAAACAGGTGATGATTCGTGCGGTCAATGAGCACGACCTCGGCCCGACGCAGTGATTGGCCGGCTGTCAGCCCGCCAAACCCGCCTCCGATGATGACGATCCGCTTATGGTTCATTGCTGCGACCTTGCCCTGATGCTGCGTTCCCTCAGGTCGAGGGAAGCTGCAGGCCCACGGAAAAGGTCGCACTGAAGCCATGAGCCGTCGGCGTCGGATTGAGGAGGAGCTGTTCTCCTCCGCGCCGGAAAATGCGGTCATCTTCATTTCGACCGAGGCGAGCGCCCTTGTCGGCATAGGGCGGATCTGCAAAGACACGGTCCGACAGCGCGTCTTCAAAGTACATCTGGGTCGTGAGCTCGAAACGCGGCTTCGTCTGCGGCGCCGTACGAATTTTGAGGTGGATATGTACTGTGCGGCCTTGATACCACCCTGGATAGATGGTGAGAAACCTTCCCTCCCCTCGCGGATCCGTGATCTGGTATCCACGCAGAAATTTTTGTCCGATTGTATTGAAACCGGGATCCTTCACGTCTGAATAGACACCCTGCGCATCGCAATGCCAGATATCGACCTGAGCACCGGCCAGTGCGTGGCATTGCCCGTTCTCAACGCGGGAGAGCGCGATCGTTAACCGAAACGGGGTTCCGGGTTTGACCTTGCCAGTCACCGGATCCGAACGGATATCGGACCGATTCAAGCGCTCATCGACGAAATAAGGACCCTGAGTCTGCTCCGGCCGAAACAGGCAAGCAGGACTTGACGCCCGTACACCGCTTAGCGGAACAGGACAGCCCGCAATCAAACAAGCTGCACACCCACCCAATAGCCTCAATGCATCACGCCGCGACAGCAAACAGCTCGTAGCTTGGTCATCGGACATGATCCAGTCCTCAAACTCAACTGCATGCCGTTGAGTGGTAGCTAAGCAGAGCAGACGGACGCTGTTGAGTACGCCCGTCAAACAAATGTGAACAGATTGATAAGGAGCTTTCAAGGGTTAAAGTATGATGCCGAATGGAGGCCGCTGCCGCTGGCGAGCGAGGTGTCCGTGAATATCAGGCATCAATGAGGAAATTCAAATGTTTATAGGTCTGTAACCAATGCGACACCTGCCACGACTAGGAAGAGGAAGGGAAAGAGCTGCACCGTGAACCATATGAGCAGTGTTATGATGAGCCACCTTGCGTTTGCCATCGACATGCAGGCACTCCCCGGATGTCATCGGTCGATGACCGACGACTCGTTGCCTGTGGTCAAACCTGAACGCGAGCTTCTCCGCCGCATCAGGCAAGGCGAGATCGAGCGCTACGCCGATCTGATCGACCAGCACCAACGCCACGTCACCAGGATCGTCCGGCCACGAGTGCCGTCGGATCGTATCAGCGAAGTTGTCCATGATGTCTTTGTGAGAGCCTACGTCAATCTCGGTCAGTTTTCGGAATCGGTTCCATTCGATCATTGGCTGGCCGGCATCGCGATCCGAACCTGTTACGACTTTTGGAGGGATAGAGCTCGCCATGCTGTGCCGGTCAGCTCCTTGACCGAGGAGCACCACCGCTGGATCGAGCAGACACTTTCCGTACAGTCGGACGCACAGTTTCGACGCCAGACTGAAACACGCGACGCGGCCGAAGTGTTGGAATGGGCGCTCCAGCAGCTCTCCCCTGAAAATCGTGCCGTCTTGACGCTCGTGCACCTTGACGGTTATTCGGTACGTGAGGCCGCGCAGTTGCTGGGTTGGACCCTGGTCAACGTGAAAGTCCGCGCCCATCGGGCCCGTCAGGCACTGCGCAATCTTCTCCAACACATATCATTTGGGAGTGCATCATGAATCAGCATACTGACATCGACGTTCATAAACTTGAGCGGACGCTCATCGACAGCTATCGCTCACGGTCCAGTGCGTCCGATGAGGTCGACGTGACTGAGCAGGTCATGCGCGATGTGCGTCGACTGGACATTGAACGAGGGGGATGGACCCCTCCGGCCATGCTTGATCAATTGATCTGGCGAACGGCGACGCGTGCCGCCGCGGTCGTGCTGATCGTGGCCATGTTGACCGTCGGCTTGTTTCGGGCACAGTCGGACGGACCGGCTCTCATGGCCGAAGACTTCGAGTCCGCCCCCTTATTCGGAGATTGGTAGCGAGGAGGAACCATGGGATCTCGACGCAAATTATGGGCCGGCCTCATCATCCTGTTCGGCGCCGGAGCGCTGACCGGGATTGTCGGGGGTTATGTGTATAGTCATGCCGAGCGGACTACCCGAAGCGAGCAGGGACCGGCCGCGCATCACGAACGGATCATGAAACGCCTGACACAGGACCTGTCGCTGACCGCACAGCAACAGGCCGAGATCGAGCCCATCGTCACGCGGGCCCACGTGGCGGTTCTCGAATTACGGTTTGCCCATCAAGCTGAAGTTGAGCAGATCCTGGGCAACGGCATGGCGGAGATCAAGACGAAGCTCTCTGCGTCTCAGCAGACTGGTCTGGACAAGATGTACAAGGAATTGGAACAGCGATGGCAGGCCTCACGCCACTATCTGGCGGCTCAAAAACAGACGCTCCCAACGCAATAATCCGAGGGGACTCGAACCAAATCATGGCAGAATCGATGCACTTTGCGACCACCGTGAAGCGATGGGTGCTCGGGCTCGCCGCAGCCTGCCTGCTGTTCTTGGGTGGCTATGCGCTGTTGGCCAAGTCTGGCGAAGAGCCGTCGCGAGCGGGCCAGCTGCCCGGCGCCGCCCGCGCGATGCCGGTGCAGGTTGCCGCGGCACGCATCGGCGACATCGGCATGTATCTCAACGGGCTCGGCTCCGTCGTCCCGTTGAACACCGTACATGTGAAAAGCCGGGTGGATGGTCAGCTGATGAAAGTGTTGTTCCAGGAGGGCCAACTCGTCCGAAGCGGCGACCTGTTGGCGCAGATCGATCCGCGGCCCTTCGAGGTGCAGTTGATTCAGGCCGAGGGCCAAATGGTGCGGGACCTGGCGCAGTTAAAAAATGCGCGGTTGGACTACGAACGATATAAGGGGCTCTACGAACAGGGCTTCGTTCCGAAGCAGCAGTTGGACACTCAAGAGGCCATTGTCCGTCAGTCCGAAGGGATCGTCAAAGCCGATCAGGGCCAAATCGACAACGCTAAACTTCAACTGGCCTACAGCCGCATCACCGCTCCCATTAGCGGCCGCGTCGGCTTACGGCAGATCGATGCCGGCAACATGGTCCGCGCCAATGACACCAACGGCCTTCTCGTCATTACGCAGCTCACACCCATTACAGTGGTCTTCACCATTCCCGAGGATAATCTGCCGGCCGTGCTCGAACGGCTCAATGCGGGTCAGCAACTGACCGTCGATGCGTTTGACCGGGAACACAAGAAACAACTGGCCACCGGGACACTCCTGACGGTCGACAACCAGATCGATCCGAATACGGGCACCGTACGACTGAAAGCCGTGTTCCCTAACGAGGATGGCGCTCTGTTTCCCAACCAGTTCGTGAATGCGCGGCTCCTGCTGGACGTCAAACGCGGAACGACCCTTGTCCCGTCTGCTAGCGTCCAACGAGGTCCCCAGGGCACATTCGTCTTTGTGGTGAAGGCCGACCAAACGGTGAGCGTGCGGGCGGTCACGGTCGGCGTCACTCATGGAGAGGAATCGTCGATCGAATCGGGTGTAGTTCCCGACGACCTCGTGGTCGTCGACGGGGCAGAAAAGCTGCGGGAGGGAACCACAGTCGACATCCGGGCGCCGCGCGACTCGCCTCCGCCCTCAACCGGGCCCGGGCCGCCGCCGAACGTGCCGCCGAGAGAAAGCCGCTCGTGAATCCCTCCCGTCTCTTTATTCTGCGTCCGGTCGCGACGACCCTGTCCATGGCCGCCATCTTCCTTGCCGGCTTCATCGCCTACAGGCTGTTGCCGGTATCAGCGCTCCCGCAAGTCGATTATCCAACCATCCAGGTGGCCACGTTCTACCCCGGGGCGAGT
>DASTJX010000049.1:0-4419 GCA_035716265.1 Nitrospira sp. | reverse complement strand
GGTCGCCGGCTTTGATTTTCTCAGCCAGCCAGGTCGGCTCGTTTCGCTTCGCATCGCGGAGAAATTCATAGATGGCATGAAGACCGGGTCCCGAGAGCACCCGCTCATAACTGACATGCAGATACTGGCTGCGGATGTATCGGAGCAGTTCAATCTCCTGATCGCTGTTCGGAGCAAAATCGGCGTGACCGCCTTCCGAGGGTATGGGTTTATAGCGGGTCCCGTCCCAAAACAGGATGGATTCACCCAGCCCGGTCCCCGCCGCAATGAGAGCGATCGCCTGCTTTTGCGACGGCGGCGTGCCCGCATTCAACGTCACCAACTCATCGGGACGGAGCAGCACAATGCCGTGCGCCATCGCTTCGAGATCGTTGAGCAGCTGTACGGCGGGTAGTTCGAACCGCTTGGCTAGAGCCGCGCCATCAACCACCCAGGGCAGATTGGTCGTTCGACTGTGATTTTGAATGACCGGTCCCGCCACCCCAAAGCAAGCCGCGCGTATTTTTGGCAGTTCCTCCTGCGGGGGAAATGACGACGTGTCCTGCAGTTCCGGCTCAAGGGTATCAATGGGAGTCGGCGGTTTTGGCGGCGCAAGAAATTCCTCAAGCATGTCTTCGAGCGAGGTATAGTCGGCGCTATGGAATGTTTCGAGCCGCAGAGGGTCGACTCGCTCGAACGTCCAGTCAAACAGCGCGAGATGCGTCTTCGTCCCTCCGATATCTCCGGCAAGGATCATATAGGCCTCGGCGAATTGCGTTCACGATGTTGGGTCAACTGAGCGGCGGCGGGTGGATCCAGCAACCAGATGAGGCGACCTCGTTCGGGTTGGACGAGGGCGGCAGGCAACAGCCGGTCGGCCTCCTGTTGGGGTTCCAAAATGGTTTTCACGATTCCGGCTTTCGCCGCACCAGTGACGAGGAACAGTACCACAGTCGCTTGATTGATCACACCTAGGGTGAGCGTGAGCCTGGTCCGAGGCTCGGAAGGGGCATAGCCCACTGTCACGCAGCGCCGTCGTTCTTGCACGGCATTGGTGCCGGGGAACAAGGAAGCAGTGTGGCCGTCTTCTCCGATGCCCAGCATGACGAGATCCAGCGCGGGCCACCCCTCTGGCGGCGTCTTGCTGACTGTACGCAATAGCCGTTCATAGTCGCGAGCCGCAATGTCGGCAGTGGCCTCATGTTCGCACGCCATGGGGTGAATGCGATGTGAAGGGATGACTAGAGGGCGAAAAAGGGTTTCGTTGGCAAGATGAAAATTGCTCTCAGGGTGATCGGGCGAGACACACCGTTCGTCACTGAAGAAAAACTGCGTGCTGCTCCAATCTCCTTCATTGCAAAATGGAGTGGATGCCAATCGTCGGTACAGTTGCTCCGGCGTCCGACCTCCGGACAGCGCAATCAGAAACACACCGCGTTCCGTCACTGCCTGCCGGCACAATTCCTGCGTCAGGCTCGCAGCTTCTGTCGGCCATGTGGATGAGTCTTGAGCGACCCGGATTTCAGTATGGAGTGACATGGGCTCTAGGTATTCCACATGCGCAGGTTCGATGGCTTCATGCGACCGCTGGACGACGATCCTCTTCGGCACGAGGCCGCCTGCCAGGTGCCGGTCCAGCGAAGCCTCCAAGCACGTGAGGAACGCTGCGACGCGTGAACGCTCGCCGAGACTCAAGCGCATGATGCAAGGACGAATCCACCATACGGCCATCTTAGGTACGGTAATGGGAAAAGGCAAACCGCCGACTACGGTGGCGGCGGCGTTCGTCGCACGAGGAAGGCCATGCCGTCGGTGACGGTCCAGGCCAGCGATTGCGCATGATCAGATGTCACGCTCAAATATAGCCATGGCTGCGGAAGAGGCCCTTCCCCTGTCGCCAACGTGATGACCCAATCTTTGAGCCACATCCACCAGTCACGTCCTTTAAATCGAAGCCACCGCCCTATATCGTCGGACGCCGAAGGATGAACGATCAGCGAGAAGGTCGGGGAAAACTGCAGCGTATAATCGGTTGGCATGTCGTCCAGAGAGATGGGTGGTTGATCACCCCCGGCTGCGGGCTCGATTTTCCGTCTCGCCACCGGTGGCCGCGTCTGCAGGCGGAACGTGGCCGAAGCGTGTGAGAGTTGGCGGGCCGACCAGTTCTCGATGGGGAAGCGGTGCAATTCGACGCCCCGGCCTTTGATGAGCACGGCACGATCGACGAGATCCACAATGACGTACGTCTGCGGACGAGACGCCAACTTCACCTCTTCCGCAAGAATGCGGGTACCTTCTTGCAGTGCGGCCGGATTCGCCACGTCAATTGACAGGGGAGAGTCAGCATCTGCCGCTTCAGTAGGCGGAGCGGCCAGGAGGAAGGCCCAAATGAGAATCCAGGTGACGGATGGGCGGGGCATTCAGCTAGAAGATCATGATGGGCGTGCCGACCTTGGCCAGGCGATACACACTCTTCAGATCGTCATCGTTCAGTCGGATGCAACCGTGCGTCACATTCTTCCCCAGGAGTCTCGTATAGAGGGTGCCATGAATGAAGAAGCCTTTACCGAACCCCAGTGCATATTCCCCCAGTACGCCCGGCTCGATGCGGTCCGTGTCACGCTTCGGGATAGCCAATCCTTCTTCAACGAATGCCCAGTCTGGCTTCACCCACACCGGATTGATGAGCTTCGACTGAATGGTGAACTCCCCCCGGGGGGTATCGAAAATCCACTGGCCTTTGGCTTCCCCGGGTTTGTCCAGAATGCTGCCGCTGCCCGTTGAAGCGAGCGCATCCAACATCACGTGATCCCGCCGCTTGATATACAGATGATTTCTCGCCGTATCGACGACGATATATGGCTGGCTGGGCATCAGCTGGTTGAGTTGTTTGGACAGGGAGCGATAGCGGTGCTGCAAGGCGCGTAATGTTTCCGGATCGGGTATGACTGCCGGAATGGTCGAGGCATCAGTGACCGGGAAACTGCTGCTGTGTGCCAGCGTCAAGAGGACTAGGCCGATGAGTCCCAAGCAGAGAGACACCACAATGCGTGTCATGTCCGTCAGATTTCGCTTCGATGTACAGGAAGACTCGCCAGGGCCTTTGCGACGGAATTCTGTTCGAGGAGTGCTCCGACTATGGTCACCGGCGTACCGGTGTCCACACGATTGAACAGGGCAGCCATCTGGGCGTTCTCGAGCATGACGCACCCCAACGTTTGAGCCATCAACTCGTTTTCCACGCCATGGATCTCGATTTGTCCTCCGATCCCGCGCAGCATAGGAATATTCCCCGTCTTGCGATCGGAGAGAAAGCGCCGCCGATCGTCCTGGTTGGGATAGTCCAGCAATAAGGCACGATAGAATTGGGTCTGGCCCCGTCCTCGTTTGCTCAAGACGCGATACCGGCCTTCAGGTGTGGCGCCATCGCCTTGATACCGCTTTTCCCTGATACCATTAAAGCCCAATCGAACAGGGTAGGATACCACTTTTTGTCCGTTGCGATAGAGCGTTAGGGATCGTTCCGCCTTGCTGACGACGATGGCGGCCCTCTGGTGAGTCCGCGACCATTCGATCGTGTCGTTGGCCATGCGCTGCCAGCGGGCCAGGCGATTTGGACTGGCATACCGCCCTAATTCTCGTTGGAGCAAAGCGGACTGAGCTGCGAGATACTGGGAAGCACGATGAGAGGCGTTCAATGATTGTTCGTAACGCCGTTGTTCGTAAAACGTACGGGCCTGCTTCAACAGCAAGTCGGTTTCGATCGGTTTCTCTCCGAGAATGAGTCGGCTGTCAATCGCTCCCACGTGAGTGGCCATCACATGGGCCTTTGCTTCTACTTCAGCAAGTTGGTGTGCGGCTGAGCGCCGTAGCGTTTCCTGTTGTTCCATCAGGAGCGCGACGGTTCTCGTACCGTCCGCGTGCAGGCCCCGGAGGGCTTCTTCCAAGTCGTTCGGTTCCCAGGGCCAGCGAACGGTATCGTCTTCAGCCTCGACACGGCTTCGCAACGTGACCCATTGATACGCAAAGGCGTTGTACGCACTCGGCGCCAGCTCAGCGGCCCGGAGGTGCGCCAGATCTTTATCGACCGATTCAATCGCCTGCACGACGTCGGGAGGCACGCTTTCTACGCACGCGGCAAGCGACCCGCACAGCGCGAACATGCTTGCATAACAGGCGATCACCGCATATCGAAGTGGCATCTTACGCATCGGTGGCTACTTTTTCTTGGCGACCGGTTTCCCTTTGCCGATCTTGGCCAACGCAGTTTGAATCTCATGCGAGACGGCTTCAGCTTTTTCCTGAATCGCCTTGGCTTTGGTTTGCGCTCCGAGATAATCCGATTTGTCGATCATCAACTGTACGTCGTTGAGTGAAGCCCTGAGCGCTTCTGCATCCGTTTTGATCGATTCGAGTGCCGCGCGATCTTTACCGGCGGGA
>DASTJX010000048.1:0-4458 GCA_035716265.1 Nitrospira sp. | reverse complement strand
TTCCGGAGCAAGGGGGCATCATGAGAATCCGCTACAGTGAGCGAGTCTTCACCGATTTCCCTGTCATTTTTGCCGGTGACACCTATGTCGGCGAAGGGGTGGTCAGTAACGTCTCAGTGCCAGGCTGTGAGATTTTGAGCAGGAAGCCGGTAGAACCAGGCACCTATCTCGAGATGAAACTCATGATGCCTGACAGCGGACCATCACTCAGCGTAGGTCTGGCCAAAATTCGATGGTGCAGGGGACGTCGGTTTGGAGTCGAATTTATCCGCATGCCCGGCGGCGACCAGGTTCGCCTCGGGCGACTCGTGAAGCAGCAGCGTGCTTTCCGGGCGACTGCTCGACTACAACACTCGTGAATGCTACACTTCCTCTTAGGTTCTTGGAGCTCGCGTCATGCCTGGTCGTCTATTACTCCTGTTGTCTTGCATTGTGCTCTCCGGCTGCGCGGAGCCGTTTACTATATTTCACAGCCAAACGGGCGAACAGATTCTTCTAGGCCGTCGTTCCTATTCCTATGATGATTGTCTTACATCCATCCGTGAAGAAGCCAATCGCCTCGGAATGACCCTTCGCTATGTGCATGTGCGCGGATCAGTGATCGGCCGCTCTTTGCTCTGGCCATTCGAGCCAGGCTATGCCTGCGAAGCCGCTGCCGGGCCTGAGGGACACCCTAACGGCATTTATTTGAATGTCCCTCCCCGGGTTCCTCAAGGATAAATCTCGCTCCCTGCCTCCTCGTTCACACATTGTCCATTGAATTAATCGCGAGTCTAAGTGGTTGACAAGCGAACTGCGATCGCAGTATTACTGCACAACGACAGTATCACGCCTGATGACACACCTGCTCGTGCATCCTCAGATACTCTCCTACTCACCTGAAAGGAGCCAGCCTGCGTGGAGCCAGGCACCAATGCGTTCCCATCTGTAATCGTCCGTCACAGTTGGATCGACTGGCCTCATTCATGGTCTCATCTTCTCAAAGGAGCCATCATGGAAGATCTGGTTATCGAAGAAGAAGGCGCTTCCTCAGCATTGAAGATCACCCTCGGCGACTTCCTCGTGTTCATCAACTGGATGAATCAAACCGAGAAGGCGCTCGAACGAGGTGAGGCACTGCCTACCACCCCTGATCTGGATTCAGGGAAGGTGAAGGGGTGGATTCTACTGGTACAACGCTTGGAAGAGCGTTTCCGCCGGAGTGAAGAAAAAAAGATCGCTCTCGAAGCCAACGTCATTGCACAAGAGGCGCAGCTCGGGCAGTTACTCACGCATTTGCATGCCAATATTGCATCGCTCTACGATAATCTTGGGCAGGCCAAGAAGGCCGAAGAAGTTCGTCGGCGCGCTGAAGCATTGTACGCCACCTGACGGGAGCGGGTCAGCCCGCTCGACCATCTCTCATTCACCCACAGGTGTAATACCGACCTGAGTGACAGGCTTGGTGTCCCTTGCCCTACCATGACTGATTCCCATATTTTGCTTCTCGCCCAGCTCTCGTTAGTTATAATCAACTCGGCAGCGCTCCATACCCTTTCAGGCTGAAACATCGGCGTGAAATGTTGAGGCCTACAGCCGGATTTTTTACGAATGATTAGCGTCCTTTTGATTGAAGACAATGACGTCGACGCCCGCCTGACACAGGACTTGCTGGCGGAGTGGAGCGTCGAAGAGTTCAAGGTCACACATGCAAAGACGCTCTCCGACGGACTGGCGTACATCGATAAGGGTCGCTTCGATGCCATTCTGCTCGACCTATCGCTTCCGGACGCTTTCGGCCTGCCAACCGTGCGACAAGTTCATGCCACGAACCCCTCCATTCCCGTCGTCGTGCTGAGCGGGGTAAGCGACCAGACGCTTGCCCTTCAGGCCGTGCAGCAAGGAGCCCAGGATTACCTCGTCAAAGGTCAAGGTCATCCCGAGCTGCTGGCTCGATCGGTGCGCTATGCCATCGAGCGGAAGCGCTCGGAAGAACGGTTAACGTATCTCGCTCAATACGATCAATTGACGGGGCTCGTCAACCGCACGCTGTTTCGCGATCGCTTAATCCAGGCCATGGCGAGAAGTAAGCGCCTTCAGCAACCGCTGGGCTTGATGTTGTTGGATTTAGACCGCTTCAAGTCAGTGAACGATACGCTCGGCCACGACGTCGGCGATGAGCTTCTCAAAGCCGTCGCGGAGCGATTGAAAGCATGCGTGCGCGAGGTCGATACCGTGGCACGCATGGGTGGCGATGAGTTTACCATTATTCTGGAAGGCGTCGCGTCCGAACAAAGTATCGTCGTGGTCGCCAAGCGGATTACCGAGGCCATTACGTCGGTCTTTCCCCTCAAAGGGCAAACGGTCTCCGTTGGAATCAGTATCGGGATCACGGTATATCCCCACGACGACCATAGCATCGACGAGCTCCTCAAGCATGCCGACTCTGCCATGTATCGAGCGAAGCAACAAGGTGGCAGCGGCTATGCGTTCCACGAGGCCTCGGGTTACAACCACGCCGCCACCTATTCGGCATCCTGACCAGCCGCATGCCAATGACAGTCGCCGACGGCCTGTCAGCGTCCGATCTCCGAAAGCGGCTCCTTAGTAATATGCACAGCCCCGCGGGGGTTCGGCACTAAAACGTTCGACCCGGCCAGAGTCTCCGCAGGAGGCGAAAGACGGCTATCCTCAGTCGCCACCACGCCCCAATGCACATTGCCGGTACATACATTATCCACAAGCAGCGCTCCGGCATGATGGAAGAACAGCATGCCGCTCAACCAGTTATCAGAGCAGCGATTGCGGACAAGCTCCGGATGGCTTCCTGGGTCCCGTACCGCGATACCAAAGTGATGATTGCCCCGGCAGACGTTGTCTGCGACGCGGGGCTTGGCCCCTGCAAAGACGAAGATGCCCGATTCCCGGTTGTAACTCACGTCATTGTCAATGAAGGCCGGACGACATTCAGGTCCGTAGATCACCACGCCGGACAAAATACCCTCAGTGGCCCGACACGAAGCGATCGTGCAGGAAGAATCCAGCAGATTGATGGCCGAATGCTGGTCGCTTCCCACATACCGGAATGTTAGGCCGGAAATGCGCCCGCTGGGCACACGCTGGAGATAGAGCGGCCCCCCGAGTCGTGAATAAATCTGGACCGCGTCTCGCCCCTCCCCCGTCAAGAAAACCGGCCTGTCAGAAATAAATATCTTGTCCTCATACATGCCGGCCCTGACAAACACTTGGTCCTCATCACCCGCGTCCTTCAACGCTGCGCTCGGACGAGGATAATCAGTAGGATTTCGCCAGTCGACAATTAATGTTCTCCCGCCGAGCGGATTCGGCGGCGGATTTGACGTCGCCTGGTCGGATTCCATGCTCATCGCTCCTCGCGCCACGTTGAGATAAATCAGTGTTTTCGCCAATCATGTGGAACAACCCGTTTGAGCTTGTCAAGCTGCCAGGGCGTACAAAACTGGTCGCTTAAGCCCGCTTATTCACCAACGGGGCGGTCCGAACGCACGACGAAGCACCCGTTATTGCATCGGTTTTCCTCTCATTGCCGTACCCTGCCGTGGCATGTGGATTGCGAACTGGGTGTCGTGCCTTGGCAGTTGGGCCGCGGACGATGGAGGCGAATCGATGAAAACTTTTGCACTTCTTCATGGAATCGTCGCACTTCTGGTCATGGTCGCGGGGCACCCCACGAATACTCTGGCCGCTCCAGCACAAGTTCAGGATACTTCTCGTCATCTTTACGATCGCGTGATGGAAGAATTCAAACACCGGGACTATGAAGCCGCACTGGCCGGTTTTCGGCTGTTCCTCGAACTGCACGGCCAAACCTCGTTGGCCGCGAATGCTCAGTATTGGGTCGGTGAGTGTCAATTCCGTATGGGACGCTACAAGGAAGCGTTGAACGCCTTCTACAACGTCGTGTCCTACTATCCGCTGAGCCAAAAGCTGGCAGCCTCGACGTTGAAGATCGGGCAGACGTACACAAGGCTCAAGGATCATGAAAAGGCCAGGATGATGTATGAGCGGGTGGTTGACCAGTATCCAGACAGCCCTGAAGCCGAAGTGGCCAGAAAAGTCATCGAGGTGGAGGCGGCCAAAATCGAGACCTCAGTGCCCCCCAGTGAATGAGGGGCCGGTCGATCACGTCACTCGAGATCGCTCACACCCAAAAGCTGCTCGAGTTCCTGAACCGTGTAGGAGGGTTGTGCTTTCAACGTCGTCACTCGGATGCCGGCCGAGTGAAGGATCCGCTGAATTTCGCGACCGTTCGTGGATCTATCCGGATGGGTTAGAGACTGCTCGTCCACCTGCACGACCTGCTCAACCACACGGGAGCCCGGATGAACGAGGACAAAATCCGCAAGTTTAAGGGCCAGGTGCCGCAGCACCTTGATTCGCGCGTCACCTTCCGCTTCTACCATAAGGAATTTCCAGAGGGGGACTTGAGCGAACACCAGG
>DASTJX010000047.1:0-10227 GCA_035716265.1 Nitrospira sp. | reverse complement strand
GAAGCTGTTCGAGTTGGAGGTGCCTGAGGTCATGGAAAAGATTGTCGAGATCAAGGCGGTGGTACGGGAGCCGGGCGATCGTACGAAAATTGCCGTGACCTCCCGCGAAAAGGCCGTGGATCCTGTGGGTGCCTGCGTCGGCATCAAAGGCTCGCGTGTTCAGGCGGTGGTTCGTGAGCTGCGAGGGGAGAAGATCGATATCATCACATGGACCTCGGATCCGCGGGTGTTCATCGCCGAAGCGTTGAACCCGGCCACCATTGAAAAGGTCGGAGTTGATGAAGAAAAGAAATCCGCTCTTGTGGTGGTTGCGGACTCACAATTGTCGCTGGCCATCGGCAAGAATGGGCAAAATGTGCGGCTTGCAGCCCGCTTGACCGGTTGGAAAATCGATATCATTAGCGCTACAGAGTACGAAAAAGAGAAGGCCGAGCGGGATAAAGAAATCAAGGCGGCGCTCGCGGAAGAAGCGGAAGCGCAACGGCAACAGGAAGAGGCACGTCAACAGGAAAAGGCCCAACAAGAGGCGGAAGGGTAGCAAATCTACTTGTATGCGCGTGTATGAACTGGCGAAACAGCTTGGGATGGAAAACCGGGACTTGATCCCAGAGCTCAAGCGATTGGGAATCGCCGTCGCGTCCCACAGCAGCGCCTTGGAACCGGAGGCGGTTCAAAAAGCACTCGAAAAGCTTGCCTCAAAGCCCAAGGCATCGGTTAAGGGAGTCGGGCGAGCTGGCGAATCGGATGCCGGACGGCATGACGGAGCCCACCCACCCGCAGGTGCTAAAGCAGGAGCTCACCCTACGGCGACGGACGACTCCAAGCCGGATAAGCGGCGTATCCTGATCAAACGGAAGCGAGATGAGGCTCCCTCCGAGGAGCCTGCCCCGCTCGGACACGAGCCGCTCGTGGCACACTCCACCGAACCACCAGCGATCACCGTGTCGCCGCTTCATTCGTCGTCGGAAAGTCCGGTTGTTCATCACGAGCCGCATGCTTCCGGAACAACGGCAACGACCGAGCCGCCAGTGGCTATCAAGCCGGTACCGCCGGTGACCCCAGAGACCTTGACTGGCAAGAAGAAAGCCCTTGAGGAGCTTCAGGCTGAGGGCCTGAAGGACAAGGCCAAGAAAGCCCGGAAGCCGGGACGGGTTCGCGAAGAGGATGAAGTGCGCGTGCGGGAGGACGCGGCTCGTTGGCAGGATCTTCGGGCCATCCCCGTTCAGCGGCGTGATGATCGCAGCAAGCACGTGCATCACAGTACACCGGCCGAAATAACCAAGCCTCGCAAAAAGAGCGTCAAGCTTACCCCCGGCATGACCGTCAAAGAGTTCGCCGAAATGATCGGCCAGCGTCCGGCCGACATCGTGCGGAAGCTAATGGATATGGGCCAGATGTTGACATTCAATCAGCCAATGCACGTTGAGGCCGCTTCGATGATTGCAGAAGAGGGCGGATTCAAAATTGAGATCTCGGTTGAAAGAGCCGGAGACGAGCTACTCGAAGACATCATCCAAATTCAGGGTGAAGTGCGTCCCGAGCCTCGGCCGCCGGTGGTAACGATCATGGGGCACGTAGACCACGGAAAAACGTCGCTGCTGGATGCCATTCGGGAAACCAAGGTTGCAGAAGGCGAGGCCGGCGGGATTACTCAGCACATCGGTGCGTACACGGTCACGGTCCACGGAAAACAGGTCACGTTTCTCGATACGCCGGGCCATGAGGCATTCACGGCCATGCGTGCGCGTGGAGCCAAGGTCACCGATATTGTCATCCTGGTGGTCGCTGCTGATGACGGCGTCATGCCGCAGACGGTGGAAGCGATTCATCACGCCAAAGCGGCCGGCGTGCCGCTGATTGTTGCGATGAACAAGATCGACAAACCCAGTGCCAACCCGGACCGTGTACGCAATGCTCTTTCCGAGCACGGCCTGATCTCAGAGGCCTGGGGCGGTGACACGATCATGGTCGAGGTGTCGGCAAAACAGAAAACCGGCCTAGATCAGCTGCTGGAAATGATTCTGTTGCAGGCCGAAGTGTTGGAGTTGAAGGCGGACCCGCACCAACTTGCAAAGGGCACTGTTGTTGAAGCCAAGCTCGAACGAGGGCGTGGACCAGTAGCCACTGTCCTAGTGCAAAGCGGTACGCTGCACGTGGGCGACGTATTCGTCGTCGGAGCCTTCAGCGGCAAAGTCCGTGCGCTGATCAACCACACCGGGTCCAAGGTTCAGCAGGCCGGGCCATCTGTTCCAGTGGAGGTGATCGGTTTGCCAGGCGTGCCGTCCGCAGGCGACGTATTTCAAGCGGTCAAGGATGAACGCATCGCTCGTGAGATCGCCGAAGATCGGGCGCGCAAACAACGTGCCGCAGAATTGGCCGGTGCCGGAAAGGTGTCGCTCGACGATCTCTTCGCCAAAATCCAGGAAGGGTCCGTCAAGGAGTTGTCGCTCGTCATCAAGGCGGACGTCCAAGGGTCTTCGGAAGCACTGGCCGCCGCAATTGAAAAGTTGCCGACGGAGGTGGTGAAAATTCGCGTGATCCATAACGGCGTAGGCGGGATTACAGAATCCGATGTGCTCTTGGCGGCGGCGTCCAACGCCATCATTATCGGATTCAACATCAGGCCCGAACCCAAAGCGTCCAATCTCGCGGAGAAGGAACACGTCGATGTCCGGCTGTACACGATTATTTACAATGCCTTGAACGATATCAAAGCGGCGATGGAAGGACTGCTGGAACCGACGCTCAAAGAGCGCGTGCTAGGCCGGGCCGAAGTCCGGCAGGTGTTCACCGTGTCCAAGGCTGGTACGATTGCCGGATCCTACGTGATCGATGGGACGATTACCCGGGCAAGCGCGGGCGTTCGGGTGATTCGTGACAATGTCGTGGTGTATCAGGGAAGGCTAGGATCGCTCCGCCGTTTCAAGGACGACGTGCGCGAAGTGCAGCAAGGCTATGAGTGCGGTATCGCAGTCGAGAATTTCAGCGACATCAAAAGCGGTGACGTCATCGAGGCCTACGCCATTGATAAGATTGCGGCAAAGCTGTGACCAGGATGGCGAAAGGTTCTGCCGGCTGTGTGCCCCAGGGTATCGCGAGGCGTAGCGACCACGCGATCTATGCGCCGCCGCGCCGGCATAACTTCTTTGGACATACCGTCCGCCAGTGCGCTGTCGGCAGTCCGCCACGATAGATCGTGAGCGTCGTTGTCGGACTGTGCACAATCGAGCTCTTTCTTGGCGACAGTCAATCGCTGAAAGACAAGCGGCAGATCCTTTCGAGTCTCAAAGATCGACTGCGACAGAAGTTCAACCTATCGGTGGCTGAAATCGACGCTCAGGATCTTTGGCAGAAGGGTGTGCTCGCATTGGCTTGTGTGGCGAACGATGGCCGCTACGTGAACCAAGTGTTGGACCAGGCGCAGAACCTGATTAAAAGCAATCCGGTCGTTGAGATCGTCCAATCTCGGGTTGAGTTGTTGTGACGACGGTCGAGGCATACCAGAGCGACAACGGACCGGCCATAAGGAGCTGGGCGATGGCCAAAACAGGATACAGTCGTGCTGAGCGTGTCGCCGATCAAATCCGCATGGAGGTGGCAGACATCCTGATGCGAAGAATTAAGGATCCCCGCGTCCGCTCCGTGACCGTTACCGACGTAGAACTCACCAATGATCTGCGGCTCGCCCGAGTCTTCGTGACAGCGCTGGGTACGGAGGCGGAAACGAAGGATGTCTTTGCCGCTCTGAGCAAGGCCAGCGGGTTTGTCCGGAGCGAGTTGGGTAGGCGGTTGACGTTGCGATACTTGCCCGAAGTGGTCTTTCAGAAAGATGTCAGCGGCCCACGCGGCGATCGTGTGTTGCGGTTATTGGATGAAATACAAGACAAGGGCGATAGCGGTTCAGGTGAACATGACGACGCTCGTTCCGGTCAAAACGGGTAACGCGATGACCGCTACGACCCGAGAGTGCGACGTAATGGACGGCGTGCTGGTCGTGCATAAGGAGACCGGATGGACGTCCCACGACGTGGTAGCTAAACTCCGGCATCTCTTGGGCGCTACGAAGGTCGGCCACGCTGGCACACTGGATCCTGCCGCAACGGGCGTATTGCCTGTACTGATTGGAAAGGGCACTCGCATTGCTGAGTACCTCGTGCCCTGGGACAAAGAATACCGTGCGGTTCTGAGACTTGGAGAAACGACCGACACGCAGGACGCTACCGGAACCGTGCTGCAACGACAGATGCCGGGCGAGGTGACGCGGGCCGATGTCGAGGAAGCCGTAGGGCGGTTCAGAGGCGAAATCCAGCAGACCCCACCGATGTATTCAGCCGTGAAAGTCCATGGCGTGCCGCTCTACCGGTCTGCCCGCGCAGGGAAGACGATTGCTCGAGACGCCAGAATGGTGACGATTCATGAATTGGAAGTGCTCGCGATCGATGGCAGTGACATCACCCTCCGCGTGGTCTGCTCAAAGGGCACCTACATCCGTACGCTTTGCGCCGATATCGGGGCCACATTGGGAGTCGGGGGTCATTTGCGCACGCTGGAACGAACCCGCGTCGGGCCGCTGACGCTGGATCGAGCCTTGACCGTCGATGCCGTCATCGCCCGCCATGCGCTCGGTCGGCTGGCGGACGATCTGTGGTCGCTCGATGAGATCTTGGGAACGCTGCCGGCGCTCGTCGTCGACCGCCAGACGGCGGAACGGGTGCGCCATGGAGTCCCGGTTACCTGCTCGAGTATTCTGTCGCCTCAAGCGCAAGAGGTCCGGAGGATTGGAAGCACGCCCGTCCGTATCCATGATCAAGGCGGCCGGTTACTGGCGGTTGGGAGGGCAGCTCAGGCACAGGTTGATCGGATTGCAATTGAGAAAGTGCTCGTGAATCAGTCCGGATAGTGGACAGGTAAAAAGGAGAGAACTCACATGGCATTGTTAAAGGCAGCGAAAGCTGAATTGATCAAAGGGTTCCGGCAGCATGACACCGACTCCGGGTCTCCGGAGGTGCAAATTGCCGTGCTGACGAACCGCATCACTTATCTGACGGACCATTTCAAGCTCCATAAGAAAGATCATCATTCGCGGCGTGGATTGCTGCAGCTCGTCGGCCGCCGCCGGAGATTGTTGGACTATCTCCGAGACATCGATGACGCGCGTTACCGGGCGGTCATCGAGCGATTGGGTATTCGCAAGTAATCGGGAGACCCCTGCTGTCGCAGGGGTCGACAGCTGGCAACCGTCGCACAGGTGAACACTGACATGCGCTCCCATTCAGCCCATTGCACAACAGGATGGTAGCGCATTTCTGTGGGCATCTGTGGGGCATAAAACATGAGGAGACCATAGATGGCACATGCAGTTGAACTCGATCTGGCCGGGCGCACGCTGAGGCTGGAGACTGGCCGGGTCGCCAAACAGGCTGACGGCTCCATTTGGGCATCGTACGGAGATACAGTGATCCTCGCCACTGCGGTCGCCTCACAGAATGCCAAACCCGGCATCGATTTTCTCCCGTTGACCGTCGATTACCAAGAAAAGGCCTACGCCGCCGGAAAAATCCCTGGGGGCTACTTCAAACGTGAAGGCCGTCCCTCCGAAAAGGAAGTGCTCACCAGCCGATTGATCGACCGTCCCCTTCGCCCGCTTTTTCCTGAAGGCTACTACTTCGAAACACAAGTTATCGCGTCAGTGCTGTCGTCCGATCGGACAGGGTCTTCCGACGTCATCGGCATTACTGCCGCTTCGGCGGCTCTGGCCGTGTCCAACATTCCCTTTCTCGGGCCAATCGCCGGCGTCAAAATCGGCCGCATCAACGGTCAATTCATCGTCAATCCCGATCTTGAAGCGTTGAAGGGAAGCGAATTGGATCTCGTCGTTGCCGGGACGGCCGACGCCGTGATGATGGTTGAAGCGGGGGCGAATGAGTTGCCGGAAGCGACGATGCTGGCTGCGATTGAGTTGGCTCACAGCGAGATCAAAAAGATTGTGGCCAAGATCAACGAACTGCGCGTGCTGTCGGGGAATAAGCCAAAACGGGTAGTCGCCACGGAGGAGATTCCTCCCGACTTCTCGACCCAAGTCAAGGCGCTGGTTGCTCAAGGCATTCGAGATGCGATCATGATTCCCAATAAGACGGCGCGGCAGGAGCGGCTCGATCTTATCCTGAAAGACGCCATAGATAAACTGAAGCAGCCGGATGACCCTAATCGTGAGCGTCATGTAAAAATCGTGTTTCATGGCCTCGAATACTCAGAAGTGCGTAACATGATTCTCGAGAAGGGCTCGCGAGCAGACGGCCGGGCGCCGGCCGATATCCGTCCCATTACGAGTGAAGTCGGCGTGTTGCCGCGCACGCATGGATCGGCTCTCTTTACCCGAGGTGAAACGCAAAGCTTGGCGGTCGTGACCTTGGGTACCACTGACGACGAGCAACGGATTGACGCGTTGGAGGGGGAGTACACGCGGACGTTCATGCTGCATTACAATTTTCCGCCCTTCAGTGTGGGCGAGGCGAGACCGCTCCGCTCGCCGGGCCGTCGAGAAGTCGGTCACGGAGCGCTGGCGGAACGGGCGCTCAAGCCTGTTATTCCCAACAAGGATCAGTTCCCCTATACATTGCGCATCGTATCGGACATTCTCGAGTCAAATGGGTCTTCGTCGATGGCCACGGTCTGTGGAGGCACGCTGGCAATGATGGATGCCGGGGTCCCGATCAAAGAACCGGTTGCAGGAATAGCCATGGGGCTGATCAAGGAAGAAGATCGCGTCATGATCTTATCCGATATCTTGGGACTTGAAGATCACCTTGGCGATATGGACTTCAAGGTGTGTGGAACGAAGCGCGGCGTGACCGCCCTTCAAATGGACATCAAGATCGGTGGCATCACGCCGGCCTTGATGCATCAGGCGTTGGAACAGGCGAAGGCCGGCCGCTTGCACATTCTCAGCTGCATGCAGAAAGCTCTCGAGACGCCGCGAACCAATATGTCGGCCTTTGCGCCTCGCATTTACACCATGAAGGTCAAGCAGGACAAAATTCGCGAAGTCATCGGTCCTGGCGGAAAAACCATTCGCGGCATCCAGGCCGATTGTGGAGTCAAGATCAACATCGAGGATAGCGGCATCGTCACTATTGCATCGGTTGACGGCGCGTCGCTCGAAAAAGCCAAGGAGATGGTCAACCGGATCGTCGAAGAAGTTGAAATCGGCAAGACGTACCTGGGTACGGTGCGAAAGATTATGGATTTCGGCGCGTTCGTCGAAGTGTTGCCGGGAACCGACGGGTTGGTGCACATCTCCCAACTGGCCCACCACCGGGTCAAATCGGTGGCGGACGAAGTGGCAGAAGGTGATCAGATCCTGGTGAAGGTTCTGGAAATCGATCGCCAGGGCAAGATCCGCCTCAGTCGTAAGGAAACAATGCCGGCTCCAACCGGGGCCGGAACAAAAGACCAAACGCCCGGGTAACATCGTGTACCGCAAGCTCGTCCTCGACAACGGCATGCGGGTCGTGACTGAGCGCATTCCGACGCTTAAGTCCGTGACCGTGGGTATCTGGGTCAATACCGGGTCGCGCGACGAGCAACCTGCCCAAGCCGGCTATTCTCATTTCATCGAACACATGTTTTTCAAAGGCACGCGCTCGCGCTCCGCAACCGAAATCTCACGGGAGATCGATGGCTTGGGGGGCGAGATGAATGCGTTCACGACCCGCGAGACGACGACGTTCTACGTCAAGGTTCTCGATCAGCAGCTTCAACAAGCGCTCGAATTGTTGGCCGACCTCTTTCATCACTCCTGTTTTGATTCGAAAGAAGTCGAGAAGGAGAAGCAGGTCGTCTTGGAAGAAATTCGGATGGTCCAGGACGACCCCGAAGATTTGGTACAGGAGCTTCATACCGGTCAGATATTAGGAAGGCATCCGCTGGGTCGATCGATTCTTGGTCGTGCGGATACCATTCAGAGCCTGAGACGACCGGACCTGCTGGGCTATATCGACGCACATTACGATCCCAGCCAGATTGTCATCGCCATAGCCGGCAGCTTTGATCAGGCGACGGTTCAAAGGCTCGTCCAGCGATATTTTGGAAAACGGAAGCCGGTCAATGGATCGCTGAGATCACCGCGGCGCCCCCCGGACGTGCGCGGGGGCGTTCTCGCCAAGAGGAAGCAACTTGAACAGGTGCATCTGTGTCTGGGGCTCAAAGGCGTCGCCGCCGGCCATCGGGACCGTTATGCCGTCTATGCCTTGAACAGTGTCATGGGCGGGAGTATGAGTTCGCGTTTGTTCCAAGAGGTACGAGAGAAGCGTGGCTTGGCGTACTCGATCTATTCCTTTCTGTCGGGATACTCCGACGTCGGAACGATCACCGTGTATGCGGCGACCAGGCCCAAAGAAGTGGAGCGGGTCGTGGATCTCGTGTGCAGAGAGATCACGCGGCTGTACAAGCATGGCATCGATCGTAAGGAACTCGAGCGGGCAAAAAACCAAATGAAAGGCAGTCTCATGCTCAGTCTCGAAAGTTCACACAGCCGGATGAGCAAGCTGGCGAAGGACGAACTGATCTATGGCAGGCGCACCTCGCTGGAAGAAATGCTGGCGCATATCGATCGAGTCACTCCCGAGCAAGTCGCCTCCGTTGGTCAGCAACTCTTCGTACTGGACCATCTCGCGATCACCGCCTTGGGTCCCGTGTCCGCCCGCGCCCTGCAGGCTTACACATGAGAATTCTCTAATAGATCGCTTCAATGCGCCGTTTGTGTAGGCCAGGACAGCTGGCACCTAAATACTCATAAGCCGTTGTAGAAGCTAGGCAAAGTATCAAAGTACCATCAGATATCCACAGGACAAACATTTCCTTGACTCACTTCCGTGATTTTCAGTACGATGGCCGCGTTTTTACATGAAGACTCTTCCATCGACGAGTGCGGCGTGAGAGCCAAACAAAAGGAGGTGGCAAAGGTCCCGCTCTCCTGACTGCCGGATCGTCACAATCATGTTTTCGCATTCATCGTCTTACAAAAAGAGCGCGTTCATCAGTCATGTGTGGTTATTTATATGAAGGAGGGATTTGAGATGAAAAGGGTCGTACTTCTAGCCGCAGTTGCAGTGTGCTCTGTGCTCGGCTTGCTGACGGCTGATTTCGCCGCCGCCGCGGACGCACCGGGCGGTCCGTCGGGTCCCACCGACATTGTTGTCGGAGGAAAGCCGCTGAAGGGTGAAGTCACCAAGACCCTCAAGGGTCGAGTGTGGTCCCAATGGGCCGACAATCCTGATGGCGAGCTTCTCTTCGGCATTCAATACTGGAATACTGGCGAGCCGGCTTCGGGTACTCCCGCAGGCCGTTCGTCCACCGATCTTGATGTGAAGCCGCCCGATCCGTTGTTCGTGTGCTGCGCTTGGGGATTCGTCGGCGGAACGGACAAGAACAATCCGTACGCCGGTTGGTATCATGCGGCGACGACGGTTCGTCTTGCAGTCAAGGACAAGGCATTGATGGACCAGATCATCAAGGCGTCTCAAGAACTGGTTGCGATGGAAGTGAGCCTGGATGGCCGGACCATTACCGGTTTTAAAGTCATTAAGTAATCGACTTCGACAAGTTCATTCTTTCATGCTGTTGAAGGAGGATGCGATTATGAAGTTTCATATGAAAGGCTGGGCCTTTGCGGCCGCCGTCGCGCTGGTGGTTTCCATAGCCTCCACCGCTATGGCCATTGAATCGTTTCAGGAACGTTTTGAGTGGGGCGACATGAGCAAGCCCACGACCCTGCAAGGTCGTGTCATCGTCCTCGACCATTATGACGAAGCTGTGTGGATCAACGTTGCGGTCTTTGGCGGTAACGCCGAAAGCGGTCTGTATTGGCAGAAGGTGCATCCGGGTAAGAACCTGAAATTTTACGCAGATAAGGGTGCGTGGGAAGAACTGAAGAAGATGGGGCGTCCACACGCAGGACCTGCGGCGGCTAAGGAAGTGCCGCCCGGCAGCACCACGGATTTGATTGAGTTCACGGCGGTCGAGACGGAGCAGAATCACCGGGTGATTCAGTCCGTGAAGAAGCTCCAGGAAAACGCCGGTGCTCCAGGAAAGCCCATCAGTATTTCGGCGCTCCGTTTGAAGGAATGCGCAGGAAAGAATGAAATGGATGCGTCTTGCTATGCGGCCAAGCAGCAGTTGAACACCTCTCCAAAGACGCCGGATGGCGCACAGCTGCCCATGCATTAC
>DASTJX010000046.1:0-12705 GCA_035716265.1 Nitrospira sp. | reverse complement strand
TTCACCGGATCGAGGCCTCACTTCAGCACAAGCAGGAACGCCTGAACAGGGCCATGAAACGCTTTGTCGACGCCACGAACGAGGCGTCTTCGGGAAAGAGAATGGACGCACGCGAGCTGGCGGAGGTCAAAGCGGTTCGAGAACGCATGGATGCCTACATCGCTTCGTCGCATCAAGCGATTGAAAGGATGGAACAGCGATGGAGCGTCGCGTCTCTCGCCGAAGCCCAACGGCTTCAAGCTGCGGCGAAACAGTATTGGGCGAACGACTCAACCATCAAATTCAACTCTGTGACAGTCGAACTGGATCGCCTTCTGGAAGTCGTGGCCGAAATTGCCGGCGAGGTCAAGAAAGAAGCCGATGCTTCACTCCGTATTGCAACCGTGGCCGTCATCGCGGTAAGCTTGGCACTGGCGTTGGTCACGCTTGTCGTCCCTCTGAAATCCCCGCGGATCCGAGAGCGAGTCTAAACACCACCTCATTCGATCAGCCTCCTTCAAGGCGGGCTTATGAAAGTCACACCTGTCACATTTAAGCCACAGTTGTATGGGATAACGGCTCAACGATAACACTGTATTATTAATAAGTTATGATGCTTCATACTTAAATTTACTGTTGGCATTAGAGTTGCTGAACGTCTAGGTGAAGCGGAGGCTGCTCAGTGAGACTGCAACAGACCGTCGCAAACCCCGTGAGTTGTAGAGGCATAGGGCTTCATACCGGCAAGCCCGTGACCTTAACCATTCGACCAGCCCCAATTGAGACCGGCATTGTCTTCGTCAATCGCAATGGACATGCTGGAGCCTCGCTGGCAGCGTCTGTCGACCATTTGGTGGCTACGGAACTCTGTACGGCGATCGGCGGGAACGGATTCCAGGTCAAAACCATTGAACACATCTTAGCGGCACTCGCAGGCTTAAACGTCGATAATGCGTATGTCGATATCGACGCAAGCGAAGCACCGGTCATGGACGGTAGTTCAGCTCCCTTCGTCCGATTGATTGAATCGGCAGGTGTGGTGTCTCAGAACCGACGGCGATCCTTCTTGAAGATGACAAGACCGCTCGAGATCGTCGACGGATCGCGACGCATCAGAATTGAACCGTCTTCCACCCCACGAATTACCTATACGATTCATTACAACCATCCCTTGATTCAAACGCAAACCTACGCCTATGAACATTCCTCCCGTGCGTTCGCTTCTGATATCGCCGGAGCCAGGACGTTTGGATTTTTGCAGGAAGTCGAAGCGATGTGGGCCCGGGGATTAGGTCGAGGGGGGAACCTCGAGAATACCGTGGTCCTATCGCAGGACGGGATTCTCAACGAATCCGGTCTTCGTTTCACCGACGAATTCGTCCGTCACAAGATATTGGATTTGATTGGCGACTTCTCGCTTCTTGGGCTGCCCTTTATTGGCCATTTGATTGCCGATCGCTCAGGGCATGCTCTACATACGCGTCTGGTGAAACAGATTCTCGACCATCCGGAATGTTGGGTGATTCTGAATGCCGACCATTCAGCCATTCAAGCCGAACCGAATTTGTCTCCCTCGACACCTGCCCCGAGATCTTCAGCCGTCGCCCTGCAAGCCTCCTAGATCGTTAATCACTCGTGCGTACTTTGAGCCCTGCCGGGTCTGTTCCCGACAGATCTAACATAACGTCGGGAGCGAGTGGCCTCGCCCCCGACGCTAGAACCGAGGCAGGAGTTACTTCTTTTTCTTCTTCGCTGCTTTCTTCGTCGCCAAGACGCTCACCTCCCTTCTCAAGACTCAGTAGCCTTTGCAATGGCCGTCGTCATCACGCATGGCTCAACACATCTTCAACGGCCTCGAAGGTGTTGGGGCCGACTTTGCGGAAGCGCTTATCGCGCTTTAGCGATGTCGCCACAGACGTGAGCGGCGTTTTGCCCTTGATGTGCAAACCGCCCTCAAGCAGCCGCTGAACGAGTTCCTTGGCATGCATGGCCCGGTTTGCTTCACGCAACACCTGATAGGCCGCTTCCGGTACGCTCTTCCCGGCATATCTACTCCGTCCTAAAAGGATTTCCCGTGATTGATCCGTCACTTCGACGGGAAGGCTACGACCGCCCTTCTCGTCTGCAGTGAGCAGTGTCGCCGCGCTGGACAACTTCGCTTTGTCTGCCTCCACCCGATGCAGGGTGTCAGCCAGTTCCAGGTATTTTTTGATGGTCGCGATCTCGTCGTCGAGTCGACGACGTTTTTTTTCGAGGTCTTGAAGTCGGTTCCTGTAGGCGCTAATACGCTGTTCAAGGCCGACCAAAATATCGGTGAGTTCTTCCAAGGAAGGCTCCCTCGGCAAGCATGCTTGCTTTATATGCTTGCTTACAAAGAAAGTCAATGCTTACTAAAGAAGAAAAGGCTTGTACATATACAAATCAAAGCCTGGAGGTGAATCCTATGGTAAGATCCGGGCGATGCCGCACCCCGAAGAGCCTGTCACGACCGCACAGCTGCTCTCTGTTGCCGTAGACGCTTCCAAATCCGCTGGTCGCCTGCTTCTGGACTATGCCCGGTCCGGATTCAGGATAGAACACAAAACGGTGATTGACCTCGTGACCGATGCTGACCATGCGGCCGAACAATGCATCATTGATCATATCCGAACGCATTTCCCAACTCACAGCACTCTCGCCGAAGAGCGAGGGATCGACGCACCTCCGACTTCCCGCTACCAGTGGATTATCGATCCGTTGGACGGTACGACCAACTTCGCCCATCGATTCCCAGTCTATGCAGTTTCAATCGGGGTGGAATTGAACGGTCGAGGAGTCGTGGGGGTGGTGTACGATCCCACCCGAGACGAACTGTTCACCGCGGAAGCAGGACAGGGTGCATACTTAAACGGCGAACCGATTACCGTTTCGAGCACGAACCAATTGGACTGCGCCCTCATGGTCACGGGGTTTGCGTATGACATTCGCGATACAGCCGATAATAACCTGAACCACTTTTCTCGGTTTGCCTTGAAGGCCCAGGGTGTGCGGCGAACCGGAAGCGCGGCGCTGGACCTGTGCTATGTAGCCGCGGGCCGGTTCGACGGCTTTTGGGAGGTGAAGTTGAGCCCATGGGACATGGCGGCGGGCGTTTTCATCCTTCGAGCAGCCGGCGGACGCGTCACCGACCTTCGAGGGCGTGAGCACTCAATCTACCAGCCAGAGATCGTGGCGAGTAACGGCCGAATTCACGATGAAATGCTAGGCGTGATCAGCGAAAGCCTCTCTTCCTGACCGGTTTCCGTGACGCGGTGGCAGATGATTGGCATATACAGCGCGATTTGCCCTGCGTTATGATGGGCGGCATAACGGAAGGAGTGGACGATGGCCAGCACTATCCCTCCATCAGGATCCTCGAAGGGCAATCCGCAATCGGCAGGAGCGGAATCGACCTCGTGGGACGTCGAATTACTGCATGTCTTGGTCAGCCGCAACGGCTCGCAAGTCGAAGCCCAATGGTCGATACATCCTCAACTGAAGCAGGATCTCTTGCCGCATGAATGGCAGGAAGTCACCGATCTGATGGGCAAGGTATCCGGCATCGTGGGAAACCGCTTCTCACAGGTGCTGGCTCAGGCCGATCCTGAGCCTCCGACCAACGCCTGACGCCAGTCAATCCAAGCCAATCACCTCTATCATTGGAGCGCCGCATGGACACCTATTACCACCCGCACGATCTGGGCAAGTTTAGCGACATGGAAAAGGGCAACAAGGCACTGTGGGAAAAGTTCATGAGCTACTACAGCGCAGTGTTTGCGGAAGGCGCGCTGACCGAGCGCGAAAAAGCGCTGATCGCACTGGCTGTCGCTCACACCGTACAATGTCCCTATTGCATAGATGCGTACACGCAGTCATCACTGGAGAAGGGGTCAAACGTAGAAGAAATGACTGAAGCCGTCCACGTAGCCTGCGCTATACGAGGTGGCGCTTCGCTCGTTCACGGTGTGCAAATGCGCAACGTGACCGCAAAGCTATCCATGTGAGGAAGATTCAGGGTGTCCATATCCCTAGAGATAGGGATGTTCCGGAATGGCCAATGTGAAGTATCTCCCCCGTTCCTGATACAAAACTCGTCTCGAGGTGAGATCGGCCAAGATTGGTTCTAACTCAGCTTGGCTTGTCTTCAAATGGGCAACCGCCGCCAGAAGTTGCTCCACCGTCTTCGGTGCCTCATTGCACATCTCAATGACCAGGGCGGCCTCGCCATCGTATCGCCGCCGCGTGGGCGCTTTTGGATCGCGCCCATCGTAGACCGTGACATATCTCAGCGCCTTAGAATAATACAGGAACGGCCGATCAGTGGTGGCATGTAGCCGCTGCCAGTGTTCGATGGTTGAAACCAGCTCCTGATACACATGGGGATCAACCCTCCAATTATCGAGCTCGTATTCAAAGTCGTAGGCAATCTTGTTCAGGTCGACTTGCCGGCCATCGTACACATATTCATAGGCCAATCCCGGGCCGGTCATGCGCACACCATACTCATGTGGCCGCGCGTAGTAAGGGCTAAAGCGTTCCAACCAGAACTTGCCGGTGGCTTCTGGCGGTTGCAGATGGAACAAGCACGGGATCATGTCAATCTGTCGGACGTAATCTTCATTGGTTTCGCCGGGGAAGCCCAACAGAATATTCCAGGAGACCGAGACACGGTAGTAGAAACTCCACTTCAGGCACACGATGTTCTGCATGGGGGTGACGCCCTTGTCCATCGCCTTTAATTGAGTCGCACTCAGACTTTCCAGCCCGGGCTGCATGCATTTGACACCGCCTGCGGCCAACGTTCGGATCTGCTGCTTGTGAAGGTTGCTCTTGGTCTCGATAAAGACGTCGAGATCGCAATGGTCGGCGGCAAACTTCCCAAAGAGCCGATCGATGTACTTCATATCGATGATGTTATCGACCAGCCGGAACCGCGCCGTATCATACCGGTGGGAGAGATAGGTCATTTCATGCGCGACCTGCTCCGGTGATTTCGCGCGAAATTTCATGCTTTGAGCATTGAGTCCGCAAAAGGTGCAATGATGTTTCTCTCCCCACCAACAGCCGCGAGACCCTTCGTAGAGGAGAATGCGGTCCAGGCCCTGCGCCGCTGCCCCGAGTTCAGCTAACAAATGATAATAATCGTCATAATCCGGCGGGCCAGTCCGTGCAAAGTCCGTAAAGAGAGCGGTATTGGGCACCAGCCGTATCTTTCCATCCTGCCGACAGGCCACTCCCGGAATACTGTCCGAATGGTTTGCCAGCACCTGCCGAACAAGAGCGGGAAAGGCTACCTCTCCTTCGCCAACGACCACATAATCGATAAAGGGGAATGCCCGAATATATTCCAGACCCATTTCTCCATCGTAGTTCGCTCCGCCAAAGACGATGCTGACGTCAGGGTAGAGGTCCTTGATCAGCTTGGCCATCGTCAGACTGGCCACGTTTTGATCGAACGTGGAGGTGAAGCCGATCAGCTTGTATCGGCTCCAATCAAAAGCCGTCAAAGCCCACGTCAGAAACTGCGGGGCGATCCTCGTGGCCATCTCCTCAAAATAGCCGATCGGTCGGCCACTCTGCTGCGCCATCTGTTCAAAGACAGGCTTGAAGACACGCGGATATTCAATGCGTTTGGGATTGTCCCGAAAGAGGAGATAGGAAAACAGCCATTCACCGAAGAGTGCTCGCTTTTCACAGATCAATTCGTACAGAGGCACACCGATTTTGTGGGCAAAATGGACGTTCAGATGATGACAATCAACGGCAAGACCCTGTGATTTCAGCAATGACGAAAGTGTCCCAAGCTGGATGGAGGGATACTTCGAGAAGCTGAACGGCATGTTGACGAGTGCAATCAGGGCTTCGTCGGTCATTTTTACTCTCGCTCCAATGCGTCCCGGGCAGGGGTAGGGGCCGGGCCCGGATCGTTCATGAGCATCGTCTGGAGACAGCTGAGACCGATGTTTGCCGCGGGCGCTCGAAGCGAGGACGACGTAGGCGTATTCGCAGCAATCCGCTGAAGAGGACGAGTGAGAACGCCCGTGCCGGGCGAGAGGGTCGGCTGTCGCAGTAGATGGGCCATGGACGATCCTGGCTAGGCACCTGCCCGAAACGGTTCAAATTCCCTGTCCGCCTTCGCCGCCAAGTAAAAATCGCTTTCAGTCAACCCATTGATCTTGTGTGTCCAGATTTCGACCTTGCACTTCCCCCAGGACAGGTAAAAATCGGGGTGGTGACCTTCGGCTTCGGCAACGGCACCGACCTTGTTGACAAAGGCCAACGGCTGGGCGAAGTCCTTAAATGTGTACAGGCGTTCAAGGTGGCCCTGTCCGTTTAGGGCCCATCCGCGCCCCAGTTCCTTCAATAACTCCTGTATCCGATCATGAGGAAGCGGGGGCACCCCGCCGCGGCAGGGGATGCATTTGTTATCAGCAAGACCCATGGGCAGCCTCCCTGGTAAGAACGGAAACGTTATTGTACGGGGGGCCCTGAGTGAGAAACAAGGCGGGGAGCGCTACTCGCTCTCGTCCGGCATCCCGCCGGATTTTGCGAGATCGTCCACCTTCACTTTCTCCGGATTGAACTTGGCGGCCGCCTGGATCATGCGTTCCATGGCTTCGTCAAAGGAAACCGGAGGAGCGTCCTTCGGCCGGAAGCGGAGCGGATTCACGCGTGCGACGACGAAGCTCTTCAGGTAGGGACTGGTCAACCCCTTCGCCTTCAGCGCATTGACTTGTTTCACGATGGCATCGTCAAGGGCCAGGAGCTTGCGCGCCCGTTCCTCCCGCGACTCGAATGCCGTCCGCATCGGCTTTTTAAGAAACTCTTCCACACGTTTCAGGACAGGGTGGTAGGCGCCTCCGCTAAATCGTGGCCGTTGCTCATAACAGAGCCCGAGCGTAATGAGCGCCGGTTCTTCGAACTCCAATGCGTAAGTCTCTTCTTCCGTTTCCGGAAGTTGCATGAGTTCCTTATACATGCGAATCACCTCGAGTGCTTTTTCCCTGAGGTTATGAGCTTTTTCGGTATTGAGAGCGAGAATATGATAGGCGGCCGCGGCTTCTGGCACGACGATGGCCACGATGCTCCTCGCGCCCAATGTCCGCATCGCCGAGAGCCGATGATTGCCGTTCGGCGTCCAATACTTCGCCGTTTGATTTTCCTTCGCGACACGTACGCAAATGATCGGATCGAGAAACCGGGCGATCTTGCTGATCACCGCTTCAAGTTTTCTTACATGAGCATCAGACAGGTTGCGCTGATACGGAGTCGGTTCAACCAGCACGATAGGCAAGGCAGCCAACACCACCCAATGGCCTCCGTAAGGCTCCCGATATACCGAAAGCACCTTGCCGCCATCTTGCTCGATGGCTCGATGCAGGCCGGCGACCTCGGCATGCGGAGCGGCGGCTTGCAGTTCGGCTGCCGTCAAGGCAATCGACTGCCCTGCCGGCTTTCGCCTTCGCCGGGTGCCGGTCACGCGTGGTCTCTTAGGCTCCTTCTCTGGCATGGGCGGATATGGTAGGAGAGTCCATCGACAAAAGAAAGGCCTCAACCATGTCGCGCGCCGGCGTGCGTGTTGAAACAATCGGCTGGTTTACCGCCAGTTGTCTGCTCGTCAGCAATATCATCGGAGGCGGTATCTTCACGACCACAGGCCTGATGGCGCGAGAACTGGGGGATCCGACATTGATCCTCTTGCTGTGGACGGTCGGCGGTCTATTCGCCGTGGGCGGGGCGATGGTGTATGGCGAACTTGGCGCGCGGCTCCCGCATGCGGGGGGCGATTACGTGTATCTGCGTGAGGCCTATGGACCGTTGGTGGCCTTTCTCAGCGGGTGGACCTCTTTTACAATCGGCTTCGGAGCCGCGGTTGCCGCATCCGCGATCAGCTTTTCAGCTTACGCATTCAGAATCGTCCCCGTGATGGACGAAAGCGGATGGCGGGCCAAAGGACTGTCGCTCGGGCTGTTGTGGCTCGTGACGCTGGTTCATTGCCGGGGATTGGCCGGCGGCGGCCGATTGCAGCGCATCATGACGAGCACGAAGATCGTGGCAATTGGCGTCCTGATTGCGGGCGGATTATCTGCAAGCGCCGCGCACTGGGATTGGCTATCCGAGCGACAGTTTATGGACCCACCCAAGGGCGGCTCCATCGCTGTCGCGTTCGTCATCGTCATCTATTGTTACCTCGGGTGGAACGTAGCCGGCTTTATTGCTACTGAGATCACCGACCCCCGACGGACACTGCCGAGAGTCATGATCGGCGGCACCGCTTTTGTCGCGACCATCTATGTACTTTTAAACGTCGTATATCTTTCCGCTCTATCCGTCGCCGGGTTGGCTCAAGAACCGATCGTCCCGGTCGCTGAAAAATCTGCAACGGCATTGTGGGGGCCAAGCAGCGGACATATGGTCGCTGCACTGCTGTGTCTCTCCATTGCCGGAGCGGTGAGCGCCATGACCTGGGCCGGTCCGCGCGTCTATTGGGCCATGGCGCAGGACGGGGTGCTCAGTTCATGGCTGGCCCACCGTCATCCAGAAAGCGGAGTGCCGGCGCGTGCGATTCTGCTTCAGACGCTCTGGGCGTCAGTCCTTATAATCAGCGGTACCTTCGAACAATTAATCGTGTACAGCGGCCTGGTTCTGGCATTTTTCATGTGCCTGACGCTCTCCGCCATCTTCCCCCTCCGATCGAGACGTGAGCAGCCTGGCGGTGTTTACCGCATCCCGGGATATCCAATCCTGCCTGCATTGCTGGTCATCTCCTCATTACTAGTCGTGTGCTCGAGCCTGCTGCAGCGACCCATCGAGGCTCTCTATGGAATGGTAACCGTGATGGCAGGTTTGCCGTTCTATTTTTACTGGAAACAAAAGAATCGGCAAATTCGTGAGGAGGAGGCTCAATAGTTCTTGCTTTCGGACGTGCAGGTCATGAGCCGATACTTAAGTGGCCGCCGATAAAAAGCCGCTGAGTTCGACCAGCTTCTTCCCACCCGCCAACCTCCGCCGCACTGAGGCATAACCCAAGCAAGGCCGCAGCGGAAGTGATCGTGGAGCTCGGTCTTAGAGCTCGCCAAAATCTTCAGCAACAAGGCGGCAGCGAGCGAAATGCCGAGTCGTACTTTTTTCGTACGTCGAGGCGTTGAGCGATGCGACAACGATGTTGCTGAGCATTTTCACGAGCTATGAAATGGCACGGGCGACCTTGCAACGGTGGGAGGTCGCCCGTGGTTGGCGCTTAGGACGCCGGACTGAAATTGATTTGTTGAGGCTCGAAAGACCCGCGCGATGTCAGGTCATGCGAATGTCTCGTCGTGGGAGACGTCGTCAAATCCCAGGCGCTTGTGTTCCTCGAGCCGGCGGAAGCTCCGAAGATCAGGCTAATATCCAGTTGGTCTGTGGTGCCATCACGGCACAGCCAGGAGGATCCGGCTAGCACGATCGACGAGAAACCCGCCCTCGCATCGGCGGGCCTGACGGACCAGGTGGAGTCGCGTCGTCCATATCCACCCTCCTCCCTTGTGTAGTCACCGAGAAACTGGATGACAGCCGCGCGGTCTGCCCCGATCTCCCGAATATTCGGTGACTCAATTAAGTCGCAGATCCGTCCTACGCTCATTAGATAACCCTGTCAATGGGTCCAGCACTGACCAGGGAGGTGCATAACACGTCCCGGCATCGTAGAGCGGACACAGCACTTCGCAGTTTCTAAACAATCTTGAGCTTGGCAAAATCTACGCCTGCAGGAGGAGGTGGAGTCTTGAGGTTCATGGCTTCCAAAGCGTCGGCAATTCGATCGGCCACGACAAGGTTTCGATACCATTTACGATTGGAGGGCACAATGTACCAGGGCGCTCCTTCGGTGCTCGTTGCAGACAGCACATCTTCAAACGCTTGCATGTATTCAGCCCAGCGTTCGCGTTCCTCGAGGTCGCCAGAATTCCATTTCCATCGCTTTTCGGGGTCATGGATTCGCTCTTCCAACCGTTTCTTCTGCTCGTCTTTTGAAATATGGAGGAAAAACTTCAGAATCGCCGTGCCGTTCTCTGTCAGCATGTGCTCAAATTCTCTGATGTGATCGTATCGACGCTTCACGACTGTCTTGGACACCCAGCCATGCACGCGAGTAATGAGCACATCTTCGTAATGGGACCGGTTGAAAATTCCAATGAACCCCCTTGGAGGCACCTCGCGATGGACACGCCAGAGGAAGTCACGGGCCAGTTCTTCTGTAGAGGGAGTCTTGAAGGCGACGACCTTACAGCCCTGCGGATTGACGCCGGACATCACATGCTTGATGGTGCTGTCTTTCCCGCTTGTGTCCATACCCTGGAGGACGATCAGGAGCGCTCGACTGTTATTGCCATACAGTCGCTCCTGAAGTTGACGCACGCGAGCGATGTGCTTCTCCGTTTCAGCCTTAGCGGCCGCTTTGCCCGCGTCATTTTTCTTGTAGTCCCCGGTGTCATCTGGATCATGCTCTTTCAGTGACAGTCGGCTGGCCGGTTTCACACGATACGGTTTCATGGTCTCTCGCCAGGAAGTGAGATGCAGCGCCGGGACAATCGACCCTCGCGCTGTCTACGGCTGCTTGGGCACGTCCTGTGCGCATCGAAAGCCAACGTTTGGGTCGTGTTCGGTCGGATCACCCTTCGTACGGAAGGACGAGCGCAGGCGGTACGCACCGTTAATATATGACCCACCGCGCTGAACTTTGGCTGATCCTTCTGCAGGTCCTCGAGGATTAATGGCTGGATTCTTGCTGTAAAATTGCTCGTCGTACCAATCGGCCGTCCATTCATACAGGTTGCCTGCCAGGTCGTGGATCCCGTAAGGGCTTCTTCCCTTGTCGCGATTGCCGATGGCCGAGACCGTATCGGAACCTTCCTTCAAACCAAAGACCGCATGGGCGAGGGTAGGAGGGTCATTTCCCCAGGGATAGACTCGTGCGTCCGAGCCACGCGCCGCTTTCTCCCATTCGGCTTCAGTTGGAAGGCGCTTACCAGCCCAGAGACAATACCCCATGGCTTCCATCCAATTCACCCAGCGAACGGGCTGATCCTGACGCAACACAGGCGTCTCCTTGTCGGCAAATCCCCAGGGAGGTTCACTTTGTATGGCTTCGACAAACTTGGCGAATCGTCCGTTCGTCACTTCATACTTATCAAGATAAAAGCTGTCGAGGAACACTTTATGAACCGGCTCCTCATCGTCGTCCCCTTTGTCGCTTCCCATGGTGAACTCACCGACTGGAATAAGCACCATGGGCGCGCCGTCCTTTCCTATAATTTCCGGCAGGGGCTGCATGACAGGAGCTTTCGGGGCAGATACTCCATTGGACCCAGGAGCGGATTTGGCCGGCGGCTTCGCAGGCATTGGCGCAGGCGATGGAGCAGCGTCTTTGCCACTTCCTTCCATGATCGATTTGCCAGGGGGTTTTGGCTCACTTTCCTGAGCATGTGCTTTGGGCGGAACAGGAATGGGACTCGGAGCCGGAGCATTAGGACTTTGAGCCTCCGGTTTAGGCGCGAGTGGCTCTGTCGCCAACGCAATCGAAAGGATGGCCAACAGATGTATCGACAGAGTGACAAAGCGAATCGTTCTCGACCATGCCATAGTGGTGATCCTGCAAGTACGAGCCAACCCATTCAGAGTACTCAAAAGAGCGACCATAAATCCAGACCACACCTCTAAACTTGTCAGACCTGTGTCATGTAAAGGCTACACGTAGATGAACGGCCGAGGAGAAGTCGCGTTTCTCAGGCACCCTCCTTCTGAGGTATTGCTGAAGATTGTAATTGCGGACCAGCATAATCCCTTAGACTCTCAAACTTATCAGGTCTAAGGAGAACATGGTGATGAGCACAGGGCTCGGGCTGGGTAGGATCACGCTGGCGGTGCTCTGCCTTTACGCTGTACCGCTGGCACCCATGAGCCGGACAGACGCTGAGGTTACCGTCGTTGATCACCCCAACTCCACCGAGTCCTCCAAGAAAGATTCGACCAAGAAAATACAGCCGGGTCAACGGATGGATGGTGCGAGATTGGAGAACGAGGACCTGACGAACTCGATGCTGGCGGGTGTGCGTCTCAAAAAGGCGAAGCTGAAGGGTGCAAATTTCGACACCGCAATGCTTGCAGGCGCCGATCTGCGCGAGGCTGATCTCGAGTACGCCAATCTCAAAAGAGCCATGTTGTTGGGCGCAAATTTAAGCGGAGCGAATTTGGTCAATGCCAACTTTGAAGAGGCTAATCTGTTGGGAGCTTCGCTCGAACGAGCGCGGATTGAGGGAGCAAGTTTCAAGAATGCATTCGTCAATCAAGATCAGATCAATGAGGCCTGCGGCAAACCTCGAGCTCTCCCTCAGGGCCTCAAAGCCCCTAAACCCTGTTAACTGTCACCGGCCGCGCTGTTTTGGCGTGGCCGGTCTAAATTTGGTGGAGGCGAGGGGCAACGGAATATCTTTGTGCCCGTCCTTATTCTCTGCGAACTCGAAGACATTATAGACAGGCTTAATCCTCACGGTGGGGGCATCGGAGCTCGATTCTGCCATTATTTGATTTTCCGTGTTGCCCATCGCAACGAGGAGGTGATGCGGGAGTCACTTCAACTGGCGGGTCCCCGATCTGCACTGGCGGGGCTTCTGGTGTCAGCTTGAATGCTTCGTTGGAGCATTGGCTACGACCTTGCTCATTAGAGGCGCT